>NZ_CAISIQ010000411.1 GCF_903885465.1 uncultured Nevskia sp. | reverse complement strand
GCCGATGCGGAAGCCGAAGCCGAGCGCACCGGAATTCTCGGGCTCGAACTGCAGCGCCGAATCGTTCAGGCGCAGCTTCTGCAGGCTTTCGCGGAAATCTTCGAAATCTTCGGCGTCGATCGGGAACATGCCAGCGAACACGCGCGGCTGTACCTGACGGAAACCGGGCAGTTGCTCGACCGAGGCGCGGCTGGCTTCGGTCAGGGTATCGCCGACCGGCGCGCCGAAGATGTCCTTGATGCCGGCGACGATGAAGCCGACCTCGCCGGTCTCCAGCGAATCGCGCAGCACCCGCTTCGGTGAATGGACACCGAGCATGCCGACTTCGTAATCCTTGCCAGTCGAGATCACGCGGATCTTCTGGCCTTTCTGGATTCGGCCATTGACGACGCGAACCAGCGAGACGACGCCAAGGTAATTGTCGAACCAGGAATCGACGATTAGCGCCTGCAGCGGCGCATCGACGATGCCGTGCGGCGGCGGCAGACGCAGCACCAGCGCTTCGAGCACGTCGTTGACGCCGAGGCCAGTCTTCGCAGAAATGCGCAGCGCATCGGTGGCTTCGATGCCGATGATGTCCTCGATCTCCTGCGCGACTCGTTCCGGCTCGGCGTTCTGCAGATCGATCTTGTTCAGCACCGGCATCACTTCGAGCTTCTGCTCGAGCGCGGTGTAACAGTTGGCAACGCTCTGGGCTTCGACACCCTGAGAAGCGTCGACCACCAGCAGCGCACCCTCACAAGCAGCGAGCGAACGGCTGACTTCGTAGGAGAAATCGACGTGGCCCGGCGTGTCGATGAAGTTCAGCTGGTAGGTCAGCCCATCCTTCGCCTTGTAGTTCAGCGAAACGGCCTGCGCCTTGATGGTGATGCCGCGCTCGCGCTCGATCGGGTTGTTGTCGAGCACCTGCGCCTGCATCTCGCGTTCTTCGAGCCCGCCGCAGATCTGGATGATGCGATCGGCCAAGGTCGATTTGCCGTGGTCGATGTGGGCAATGATCGAGAAATTGCGAATCTGGGCTTGCGGAACGTGGCGGGCAGGCTGCGACATGGGACGGGCGGCAAAAGAATCGGCGGAGTATAGCGGCTCGCGCCTTTGCCGCCGGAGACAGATCGGATGATCGGGGCGGAGCTCACGTCTGCGGCAGCGAGGCAACGACATCGCCGCCGCAGGTTCAGAGGTGCCGGATCTCGCGCGCTGCCTGGCGCCCGATTTACTGGCGCAGGGCTGGCAACAGGCCGAGCTTGGTCAGGAATACCCGTGTTTCTTCCCGGAGCTGAGTCGCTTCGCCAGGGTCAGAAAGCAGATCATGACCCTTCCCAGGCTTGCTGTTGAATTCGCAGATTCGCCCCAAGCGGATCAGCGCCGAGCAGACGTGAACGCTAGGAGTAGCGGCGACCGTGGTGTCGTGATCACCATGCGTGATCAACACCGGGGGGAAATCCGCGTCAAGATTTGCGCTGGGCGAAATGGTCGCGGCCAACGCGCCGAAACGGAACGAACTGCCGTAAGCCAGGACATTCGGCTCGGTCGAAGTGTTGGGAATCCCCGCCCGGGTCAGCACGGCTGCTGGCCGCAGCACAGGATTGTCTGCTGCAGTTCCGGTGATCGGCGCATTGCGCATTGCTGTGAAGAAAGCGACGCCGCCTCCTGCAGACGATCCCGAAACCACCACGCGCGCCGGATCGATACCGAGTTCCGCAGCATGATCCTGCACCCATTTGACAGCCGCTCGGCCGTCGTCGGCCGACACATATGCGTACGTTCCAAAGCGTTCATTGACCCGATAGTCCGGGGCGATACCCACCATCCCGTGGGTTCTCGACCAATACCGCGCGTCACTCATCGAAGCGTCGGCGTTGCCCCGCGTGAAGCCACCGCCGAACCAGTGCATCAATGCTGATCGATGATCGGCTGCCTGCCACCCCGGAGGCTTGCAGACGAAAATGCGCAGCGGAACTGGCGGTTGATCACGGTAGACATAGCTTTCACAGCCGGATTCCTCGGTGGGGGTGGCTGCCACCGGATCGATGGTCGAGATCACCGACAGTGTTGAGCTGTAAGTGCCGATATTCAGCGTCACGGACGTCTGCGTGGCGTAACTCGCCGATGCTCGAAACTGCACCACCACTTGGTCGCCACTGACAACAGTTCCCGCAGCCGAGCTAAACGCTCCGCCGTTGATGCTGTAACTGCCTCCGGCAATGCTGATCGCAGTCGCGGCCGGCGGGTTGTAGACCGTTATCGGCACCGTAGTCTGGAGACTTTCCGGCAGCACCTGTCCCCCAGCAAACATCGAGGCATTGACCAAGGTAAAGGCCTGCAGCTTCATCGCGTCGCTCTCGGTCCGCATGGCCCAGGCCGCACTCGAACCACCAATGCTCAAGGTCACCGTTTTCTTCGAGTTGTAACTGCTGCTGCTGATCATCTGCAAGGTCACCCAATCTCCGCCCCGAACGGTCGAAGGCGCGCTGGTGAATGGGCCACCGTTGATACTGTAGCTGCCGCCGCTCACCGATATCGGCGTCGGGACATTGATGCCGCGTATCAAGCCAGCTTCGCTGCTTACCAGAGAGTTTCGCGGTCCGGTTGTATTGCGGAAGGTAAGCACGTCCGGGAAATCATCCGCTGGAGCGTCAGCCGTCACGGTGAACATGCCGCTGACACCGCCGAGACTCAGGCTTGCGGTGGCGACATCACCGCGATTGGCGCCGGGAATGACCAGCAGGCGAACCCGGTCGCCGTTGCTGACCGGCCCCGGCATTGTCAGGAACGGCGCCCCGTTGACGCTGTATTCGCCGCCGCTGATCGAGGCAGTTACCGGTGCGGTGATGCCACTGACGATCACCGGTTCGCTGATCGTGGCCAGCAGCGGGAATGCGGCCGGATTGCTCTTGAAGCTGAAAGCATCCGGGGTGATGTCGGCAGTTAGCGTGGTGACGTCGAAGGTCGCACTGACACCGCCGATGGTCAGCGTTGCCGCGACGGTCGTCGCATAGGCGGCAGACCCGAGCACACGAACACGGATCACGTCGCCATTGCGAATTTCGCCGGCACTCTCTGTAAACGCTGAGCCTCCAATACTGTATTGCCCCCCCACGATCGCGACTGGCACTGGCTCATCGATGCCGACAATCGTGATCTCTGCGCTGCTGACGGTACTGCCGAGCGCGGCATCGACCGCTGGGGCGAATGCGAAGGTATCCGGCGTGATGTCTGCATTGCGCGTCGTGACGCCATAGACGAATCTGACGTCGCCGATAGTCAGAACCGCTTCGGTGCTGGTCGCGAATGCTTCACTGGCAATCTGTTCCACCACAATGCTGTCGCCTTGTTCGATGCTGCCGACAGCCGCCGTGAAGCCGCCGCCGTTGACGCTGTAGCGCCCCCCGGAAATCGAGATTGCGGTCGCGGTATTGATGCCACTGACCATGACGATTTCGCTGAACTGGATGCTGCCGGGTGCAACATCGATGGTCGGCGCAAACGTGAACGCATCCGGATTGGGGTCGGCGACAAAGAATCCGACTGTGGTCGCAGAGAAATCGGCACTGACGCCACCGATACTGACCGTCACCGTGTTCGTCGTGGAGCCCTCGTCCGAAGCCTGCACTTCGGCGGTCACCGTATCGCCGTCGACCACCTGGCCGGGCTCGCTGGTGAATGCGCCGTCGTTGATTCGATACCGGCCGCCGGTTACCGAAATCGGCACGGCGACGTTGATGCCCGATACCTTGATCGGCTGGCTGCGCTGCGCGCTACCCGAAGGAACTCCGTTGGACGGCTCAAATGCAAACGCATCCGGTGTTCCATCTGCCGAGAATGTCTGCGTCGTGACGCTGTAGGTGCCAGACACTCCACCAATATTCAGCGTGGCCGTCCGGGTTTCGGAGAATCCATACGCCGCCATCACCTGGATCGTGATCAACGCGCCATTGCTCGCGCTGCCGCCGCTGTCGGAATAGGCGCTGCCGTTGATGCTGTAGTAGCCACCGACGATCGATACCGGCGCAGCCGCATTGATGCCGCTGACGGTAATCGCGCTGCTCGTCTGCAGGCTGCCGAGTGGCACATCGACAGTCGGTGCAAAACCGAACGTATCAGGCATGGTATCCGGAGCTTGATCATCATTGATGATGGTCGCCACACCTTGCCCCTTGGCGATGATCAGACCGGCCGGGCTGAGCAGGTTGACGACAAAGGTCTCATCAATCTCGGAAACGGTATCGCTGATGATCGTGAAAGACTGCGTCCGACTGGTTTCGCCCGGAGCAAACGTCGTGGTGCCGGTCCTTGCTGTGTAATCAGCGCCCGCGGTCGCTGTGCCGTTCGCCGTCGCAAAACGCACCGACACGGTCTGCTTCGACGCTGCCGACAAGCGAAACGTGAATCGTGCCGTCGCCGCACCACTATTGCCTTCGGTGATCATCACATCATCGATGCTGACGCTCGGAAGCGACGGCTGGGCGGTCGTCACGGCGAAGTCCGCACTGACACCTCCGATAGTCAGTGTTGTTCGAGCGGTCGTCGCGGCCGTGTTGGAGGCTGTCTGTTGAACTCGCACTGTCTGGCCGGCTGTCACCGTGCCCGAAGTGCTCACGAAAGCCCCATCGTTCACGGCGTAACTGCCGCCCACCACAGAGATCGGACTCGCGTCATTGATGCCCGTGACGGTTATCGCATTGCTCGTCTGGACACTGCCCGGGACCGCATCGGTCACCGAGCTGAAACTGAACGTGTCCGGCATCGTCCCTGTCGCGGCGTCATCATTGCGGATCGTCGCCGAGCCCTGACCCTTGGCAATCGTCAAACCGACCGGCGTGTTGAGGTTGATGAAGAACGTTTCATCAGCCTCTGCAACAAGGTCGCCATTGATCGTGAAAGATTGCGTCCGACTGGTCTCACCGGGGGAGAACGTTGTCGTACCGCTTCGACTGCTGTAGTCGCTCCCCGCCGTAGCCGTCCCATTCGCCGTCGCAAACCGCACCGACACCGTCTGTGTCGATGCCGCCGACAATCGAAACGTGAATCGCGCCGTCGCCGTTCCGCTGTTCCCCTCGATCACGCTCACATCGTCGACACTGACACTCGGCAACTGCTGTGCGCCGACCGACAGCGGCAGAAACAGCGCAATGAAGCCAAGCAGCCCAACCGCTGACACGATCACACGGGTCAACGCGCAAGATTGAACGGCGGCGACTGCTCGAAGCATGACCAACTCCCCAAAGCATCACCTTCGATGTTGAAGATGATTTCGCCGCG
>NZ_CAISIQ010000410.1 GCF_903885465.1 uncultured Nevskia sp. | reverse complement strand
CGACCTACATGGTGCTGCAGTACATGCACCGTACCAAGGACGATCTGTTCGGCCGTTCGCTGAAGGGTTACGGCGGTTCGGTCGACCAGGCGGCCCCGGGCGTCAACGGTGGTTCGGACTACGTGGTGTTTGCCTTCCAGCAGCCGTTCCCGCAGGCGATCTGGCGTATCGACTTTGCCGGTCTCTACGACGTCCGCGGCGGCCTGTTGCTGCAGCCGGGCATCCGCTGGAAGCCGAATGGTTCGATCACCGCCGATGTCTTCTACTCGTACATCAACGGCTCCATCACCGGCGGCAATCCGAACAACAACGCGCTGTCGACGGCCGCCTTCGCGGACGAAATCACCTTCCGCGTCGGCTACCAGTTCTGATTCCGCAGCCAGCCATCGACTCAAGGTTTCAGGGCACAGAAATTTCCAGGATCCCGCTGTGAATCAACCGGCCTCCCGCATCTGCGGCAGGTCGGTTTTTTTTATGCTGTGACGGAGCCGAGGGCTCGTACCTGATCATCCCTGCAAGCGCGATGACTACCCCTGCGGGTAGCGGTTGACTGGCAGTACGAACCTAGATTGGTATGCAGCCATACCGGAGTACGCCGATGCACGCTTTCCCGTCTTCGGGCTACTGATCAACCAGGCCATGCCCGCCCTCGATGCCCCCTTGATCAGCGAAGGCACACCGCTGTGGACGCCCAACGCCGAGCTGATCGCGACCTCGAACGTCGTCCAGTTCCTGCGCTGGCTTCGCGATCAGCGCCAGATCGATCTCGCCGATCACGATGCGCTGTGGCACTGGTCCACCCGCGAAACGGCTGCCTTCTGGGCGGCGATCTGGGACTACTTCGATATCCAGTCCGACACGCCTTACCAGCGCGTCGTCGATCGCCTGACGATGCCCGGCGCGAAATGGTTCGAGGGCTCGAGCGTCAACTACGCCGAGCACCTGCTGCGCCACGAAGCGGTGCAGCCAGCCGAGGCCGTCGCTTTCCACCATCACAGCGAAACCCGCGAGCCCGGCAGCTACACCTGGGCCGAGACCGGCCGGCAGGTACGCATCGTGGCGACTCAGTTGCGCGCCCTCGGCATCCGTCCTGGCGATCGCGTGGCGTCCTACCTGCCGAACGTGCCGGAAACGGCGATCGCGATGATGGCCACCGTCGCGATCGGCGCCGTCTGGTCCTCGGCGTCGCCGGAGTTCGGTGCCCGTACGGTGATCGATCGCTACGGGCAGATCGAGCCGAAGCTGCTGTTCGTCGCCGATGGCTATCGCTTCGCCGGCAAGGTCTACGACCGCAGCCGCGAAGCGCGCGAGATCGCCGCCGCCCTGCCCAGCCTGCGCACGGTCATCTGGCTGCCGTACCTGTATCCGGACAAGGCGAGCCCGCCGGTCGATGGCGCGCTGGACTGGAACGATGTGCTGGCCCACCCCGACGTACCGCGCCAGACGTTCCGCTACGAGCGCGTGGCGCACGATCATCCGCTGTGGGTGCTGTTCTCCTCGGGCACCACCGGCCTGCCGAAAGCGATCGTGCACAGCCATGTCGGCGTGCTGGTCGAGCATCTGAAGCTGATGAGCTTTCACCTCGATCTGAAGCCCGGCTCGACGATGTTCTTCCACTCGACCACCGGCTGGATGATGTGGAATCTGGTCATCGCCTCGCTGCTGACCGGCGCCAGCGCCGTGCTCTATGACGGCAGTCCGTTCCATCCGGCGCCGGACCTGCTTTGGCAGATCGCAGCCGAAACCCGCGCGACGCACTTCGGCGCCAGCCCGACCTTCGTGCAGATGATGGAAAAGGCCGACCTGAAGCCGGGGCGGACGCACGACCTGTCGGCCTTGCAGGCGATCACCCTGTCCGGCGCACCGTCGACGCCGGAAACCTTCGCCTGGTTCTATCGCGCGGTGAAGCCCGATGTCTGGGTCAGCTCGCAATCCGGCGGCACCGAGATCGTCAGCGGCTTCGTCGGCGCCAGCCCGACCCTGCCGGTACGCGCCGGCGAAATCCAGACCCGCATGCTCGGCATGGACGTGCGCGCCTGGCGCGAAGACGGCAGCGAAGCGATCGACACCGTGGGCGAACTGGTCTGCGTCAAGCCATTCCCGTCGATGCCGCTGCGCTTCTGGAACGACCCCGACGGCCGGCGCTACCGCGAGGCCTATTTCCAGACCTTCCCCGGCGTCTGGCGACACGGCGATTTCATCCGCATCAATGCGCAAGGCGGCTCGTATATTCACGGCCGCTCGGACTCCACCCTGAACCGCAACGGCGTCCGCATCGGCACCGCCGAGGTCTACCGCGCCGTGGAATTGATCAATGCCGTGGACGACAGCCTGATCGTCTGCTGCGCCCTGCCCGGCGGCCACTGGTTCATGCCGCTGTTCGTGTGCCTGAAGCCGGGTTGTCTGCTCGACGACACCCTGATCGCCACCATCAAGGATCGCCTGCGCAACGACTGCAGCCCGCGCCATGTGCCGGACCGCATCTATGAAGTGGATGCCATCCCCTACACGCTGACCGGCAAGAAGATGGAAGTGCCAGTGCGCAAACTGCTGATGGGGCAGACGCCAGAGAAGGTCGCCAGCCGCGACGCGATGATGAATCCGGATGCCATCGACTGGTTCGTGCGCTTCGCGCAGGAGTCACTGGACTATCAGTGGCGGCCTTCGGCAGCGTAGGCGCATCGCGGCATCCGGACTGCGCTGGTTCGGACTAGATATCTGTGGGGTCGCCCAAGGTCTTGTTGAGCCAGACCGCCGCTTCGACGAGACGGCTCGCCGTGTAGCTGCTGACTTCCTCGTTCTGAAGCAACACGATGGTGGCCATCTCGTACTTGCCGCCCGGCTTCAGACGCGAATCGATCTCGCGTAACCGCTGTCCGCGCCAGAAGCCGAACAGCACGCGATGTTCCTCGGCACGGATCAGTAGTACCGGGCCATTGGACAGATACACCAGATGCCCCCACTTGATCACTTCATCGAGGCCGGCATTGGCGACGACGATGGCGCGCAGCTGCTCGACCATGTGGCGCTGCCAGCCGGAGAGTGCGGTGACGTAGGCATCAGGGTTGGCTGCGGGAATCGATTTCTTCATCATCGCGAGCACCTGTGGCTGTCCACCGTTATTCGGAGAGGCTACGAGGTATTGCTGGCT
>NZ_CAISIQ010000409.1 GCF_903885465.1 uncultured Nevskia sp. | reverse complement strand
GTCGTCATCGTCGGAAGCGGCGTTGCCGATGAAGCGGGCATCCCGCACGGTTAGGCTGCCGAGGTTGTAGATGCCGCCACCAGCACCGAAGAAGCCTTCGCCAGCCGCCGAGCGATTGCCGTCGATCCGTGAAGCATCGATGCTCAAGGTGCCGGCATTCCAGATGCCGCCGCCGGAGCCGGCTTCGAATGCAGCGCTGGAAGTGTTGCCGGTCACCGCGCAGGATTGCAGGCTCAAGCTGCCGCCGGCATTGACGTCCAGACCGCCACCGCGAAACGGTTCGCGGCCGTTGCGCACGGTCAGCTTGCTCAGCGTCGCGACTGCGCCTGGCAGCACTTCGGCGACACGATCGATGCGGCCGGCATCGATGACGGTGACGTCGATGCCTTTGCCAACGATGGTCAGCGTGCCCTTGATGTCGAGATCGCCATTGAGGTTGTTGTCGTCATCGACCAGCGGATCCTCGAAGTCCGGGTTCTGCAGCGGTGGGATGCTCAGCGAGTAGGTGCCAGCGGCGAGAATGATTCGGCTAGCGCCCGGCGTCTGGTTGGCTTTCTGCACCGCTTCGCGCAGCGAGCAATCGCTGTCGCAGCTGCCGTCGAGGCTGTCGGTGAACTTGGTGACGATCAGGTCTGGATTGGCGGCCAGTGCGGACTGCAGCGGCAGCAGCGCTGCACCGAGCAGCAGTGGGACGGCGTAGCGGCGCGCCGCTAAGGCAAGACTGGAATTCATGCTTTTTCTCCTGAGTGGGTGCGAGCCCCGGCGCGATCTGCTGCTATCGCCGCGATTCTGTGGGCGGTTCGGTCAACGATCTCCGCCGTCCATGAATCGTCTATGGGCGGTCGATTGCGCTGCCGGCCTTGTTTCTAACGCGCTTTCGCATTTGTCGAGAGGAGGTGAAAACACCTACGGCACGATCGAGCGCGCGTTGCCGTCCGTTATCGACCCCGTCTAGATAGCGCAACTGAAGATAGTGTTCCAACACCGGCATCAGCGTCGGCGCCAGTTCCGGTCGTGCGGCGATCACTCGCGAGACGTAATCGCGCGGCCCTTCGTCATCGCCTTGCACCAAGCCGATACGCGCCAGTTTCTGTTGCAAGCGACGCCAGGCGCGCAGTGCGGCATCAGCAGGTTGATGCACTCGCGCTTGTCGCAACAGCAGCCAGCCGAGGCCGGTCAGCAGGGTGCTGAGCAGGATGGTCAACGCCAGGATCATGTCGTGCCAGTCGCCGAGCCCGAAGCGCTGCAGGAAATCGGCCTGCAGCTCGGGACCGTAGCCGAGCACCCAGTGATTCCACTGGGCGTTGGCCCAGTCCCAGCGGGCCTGCAGATTGAAGCGGAAACCCTGGCGTTGGGTCGGGTCGAGGAAGGCGGGTAGCTCGGTGTCGCTCAAGGCGCTGCCGATGCCGCGCTCGACTCTTTCCGGCGCTACCGCCGCGGTGGGATCGATGCGCAGCCAGCCGCGTCCTGCCAGCCAGACTTCGGTCCAGGCGTGGGCGTCGCTTTGCCGGATGATCCAGTAATCGCCGATCGCGTTTGGTTCGCCGCCCTGGTAGCCGGTGACGATGCGCGCGGGAATGCCGGCGGCGCGCATCAGTACCGCGAAGCTGGAGGCGTAGTGCTCGCAGAAGCCGCGCCGGGTGTCGAACAGGAATTCGTCGACGCTGTTCCGGCCCAGGCTCGGCGGCCGCAGCGTGTAGAAGTAGTCGCCGGTCCGATAACGCTGCAGCGCCGTCCTGACGATCGCGGCATCGTCGAGCCCCTGATCGCGCCACTGCCGGGCCAGCGCCTGGGCGCGTGGATTCGAGTTCTTTGGCAGCTGCAGCATCTGCGTGCGCAGCCGGTCCGGCAGCCGGGCTTGCAGCCGGTATTGCGGATGCGAACTCAGCCGATAAAGCCGCCGATCGCGGAGTTCGCCCTGGGTCAGCACCAGCTGGTAATCGGCGTTCAGCCGGGCATCGCTCGGCAGGCCGACTCTGGAAGGCAGATCGAGCGCGAACAGCCAGGGCGTGCGATTGGGCTCCAGCACCACTTCGTAGCCGTAGGCGGGACCGGACAGTTCAGCAATCGGGTCTTCGGCTTCCGGCGGGCGCATGCCGCTGTCCCACTTGCGGCCGTCGAAGCGGGCGAAGCTGGGGCCGCGCCAGTAGCGTTCGCTGGCCGGTGGTACGGCGCCATCGAAGCGCACTCGGAAGGCCACTGCTTCGGACTCGATCAGGCTGGAAATCTCGCCGGGTGCCATCGAGTCCGACAAGCCCGAACGCGCCGCACCGGCATCGGAAGGCAGGCCCCAGATCGGCCCCGGAATGCGCGGGAACAGCACGAAGATCAGTAGCATCAGCGGCAGCGCGCGCAGCACCATGCCGCTGCTCATCCACAGGCTGTCGCGCAGTGGCAGGGCACTGCCCGGATGGTTGGCGTCGATCAGCACGCCGGTGATCAGCGCAGTCATGATCAGCAGATAGGCCGCCGTCCACAGCTCCTGCGAGAACAGGAAGTGGGTGATCAGCATGAAGTACATCAGGAACACCATGACCATGGTATCGCGGCGCGCGCGCAGCTCGGTGAGCTTGAGTGCGGCCATCACAGTGATCAGCGCGACCCCGGCAGTCTGCCCGCTGACCCGGCCGAAGCTCGCGTAGACGCTGGCAAAGGCGCCGAAGGTCAGCAGCACGCGCATCCAGCCGGGCAGCATCGGCCAGCCGCGATACGCAGCGGCCGTACGCCAGACGACGATGCCGACCACCAGCACAGCAGCCCAGATCGGTAGCCGCTGCAGATGCGGCGCCAGCAGCAAGCTCAGTACCGCCAGCAGCCGCAGCAGCGCGGCACGAGGCAGCAGATCGGCGATCTTCGCTGGCTTATTCTTTGCCATGGCGGTCAGTGCAGCGCCAGCGCTGCGAGACAGGCGTGCCGATGCTGGGCGCCTTGCGCGGGCGACACGTTGCCGCCGGGAAGTCGTAGCCCGTATTGACGTTGTGCGGCGTCGGCATCGAGCACCCAGCGACACAGCTGGGCCAGGCGCTGTTCCGGGCCCCAGGACGAAGGCAGCGACTGCCAGTCGAGCCAGAGTTCGTCGGCTTGGGTGTCGCTGAACAGCTTGACCTGCGGCTGCGGATTCCGGGCCAGGCTTTTCCAGTGGATGCTGCGCAGAGCATCGCCAGCCTGATAGCCGCGCAAGCCGCTGAACTCGTCCGGCCCAGGACGCTGGGTGGCCCATCGGCCGTCATCGCCGTGGCCGCTGCTCAGCGGTGCGGTGCCGTCCGCAGCCGGCTTCGGATAGACGAGGCAGGCCAGATCCAGCTCGACCCAGGTCCAGGCGTGGAACAGGCCGAGCGGAAATTCGGTGGCCACCGCGAAGCGCGGCGCCGGCAGCCAGCCGCGTTTGCTGGTGGCCAGTGTCAGGCTCAGCGTGGCGCTGCTGTCGGCCGGCACATCGGCATAAGCCAGCGGCGATTGATCCTGCCAGGCGATGGTCAGCGCGTGACGCGGGCTGCGGCTGGGATTGTCGAGGCGGATCGAGAACAGCGCCGCATCGCCGGCGAACACCGGTGCAGTGCCCTGCGCGGCAATACTCAGATTGACCAGATTGCCGTGCGTGTAATGCATCGCCAGCAGGCCGATGCCGGCCAGCAAGAAGGTCAGCGCGAAGGCCATGCTGTTCGAGTAGTTCATCGCCCCGAGCAGCATCACGAACAGCAGCAGGCCGTAACCGTAGCCGTAGCGGGTCGGCACGATGTAGACCCGTCGCCGGCCGATCGTCCAGGGGCCCGGCACGCGCGGCGTGCGGGTGGCGATCCAGTTCTGGAAGCGCCGGCGCAGGCTTATCACCGCGATTCAGGCATTGAGGTTCGGCATCCCGCGCGCCGTGTGCCAGATGCGAACCAGTTCGATCGCGCCGGTACTGGGATTGATGCGATAGATCAGTCGATACGCCTGGACGATCAATTCGCGGAGCTGCGGGTCGGCGAACTCGGGCACGACGCGACCGCGATCGGGCATCTCGGCGAGTGATCGGGCGTGGCCGAGCAGCAACATGCCGAAGCGTTCGGCGCGGTGAGGCTGGTCGAAGGAGATGTAACGGACGATGCCTTCCAGATCGCGGCGGGCAGCGGGAGACAGTCTTACTGGACGAGCCATGTCCGCAGGTCGCGTTCGACATCGTCGATGGCGATCGACTGCCCGGCATCAAGCTCGGTCAGACCTTCGCGAACGGCGGCGATGAATTCGATCTCGCGAGCGATGTCCTTCAACGAGATCTGCTCGGGCAGACGGCTCAACAGATCGCGAACGATTTCCTTATTGCTGACTGCAGGTGCATTCATCGCTGATCTCCTTGTTTATGCCTGGAAGACATTACCGCAGGTTTATGCCTGGAAGACATTACCGCAGCAGTGGGTGAGCCGACAGCCGCGAAGCCATCACGGAATCGCCACCGCCGTCAGAATCTCGTCGGCGATCAGCCGCGTATCGCCGCGCTCGACCGCACTCAGGCGATGGCCGGCGACCGAGGCGAACACCGCCTGCAGGTCTTCCGGGATGACACCGGAACGGCCTTCGAGCAATGCCCAGGCCTGGGCAGCGTGCTTCAACGCCAGGCCGGCGCGCGGCGACAGGCCGTGCTTCAGCGTGCGGTGTTCACGGGTCGCGCGGAGCGGGGCCATCAGGTAGTCGATCAGCGCCGGGCTGGTGCGGATGGTTTTCACCTGCTGCTGGAAGCTGCGCAGTTGCGCGGCGCTGAGCACCGGCGACAGGCCGGCGAGCAGATCGCGCCGCTCCGGATCATTGAGCAGCGCGCGTTCGGCATCGCGGGACGGATAGCCGAGCGACAGGCGCATCAGGACGCGGTCGAGCTGCGATTCCGGCAACTCGTAGGTGCCGATCTGCTCGCCGGGGTTCTGGGTGGCGACGACAAAGAACGGATCGGGCAGGGCGCGGGTAATGCCGTCGGACGTCACCTGCCGCTCTTCCATCGCTTCCAGCAACGCGCTCTGGGTCTTCGGGCTGGCGCGGTTGATCTCGTCGGCGAGTACCACTTCCGAGAACACCGGGCCGGCGTGGAAGCGGAAGGTTCCAGGATTGGGGCTGGCGCCCGGCTCGTAGATCGACATGCCGAGGATGTCCGCCGGCAGCAGATCGCTGGTGAACTGCACGCGCTGGAAATGCAGGCCGAAGACCTTGGCCAACGCCAGAGCGAGTGTCGTCTTGCCGACACCCGGCACATCCTCGATCAGCAGATGGCCTCGGGCGAGCAGGCAGGCGAGGGCAAGCTTGAGCTGACGCTCCTTGCCGAGCACGATGCCGGCGAGGGCGCTGAGTACAGGCTTGAGATCGGGGTTCATGCCACGGCGTGCTGCAGGTCCTGGGCCACAACTTGGGCCAGGGGCTGGCCCAGGCGCAGCGCATCGCCGGCTTTCAGTTCCGCCTGCCAGTCCAGCGCGCCGCGTGGCGCAAGCAGCACCACGGTCGAACCCATGTGAAAGCGGCCCATTTCATCGCCGCGGGCCAGCGCCACCGTGCCGTCCGGCTGATGATGGAACGGCGTCGCGGCGCGGCTGTGCGGCGGCGTCAGGCGGCCGCCCCAGACGGTTTCGACACCGCCGACGAACAGCGCGCCGACCATCACCACGGCCATCGGCCCGAACGCGGTATCGAAGATCGCCACCATCCGCTCGTTGCGCGAGAACAGCCGCGGCATCGCCCGCGCCGTGGCTGGATTGACGCTGAACAGGCGGCCCGGCACGTAAGTCCACGAGCGCAGCTTGCCGCCGAAGGGAATGTGCACGCGGTGGTAGTTGTGCGGCGCCAGATAGATCGTCGCAAAGCTGCCGCCGTCGAAGGCTTTCGCCAGTTCGGCATCGGCCAGCAGTTCGGCAGCGGTGTAGTCGTGACCCTTGGCCTGGAAGATCCGGCCATTGCGGATCGCTCCGAGTTGGCTGATCCGGCCATCGACCGGGCTGGCCAGCAGGTTTGGATCGGT
>NZ_CAISIQ010000408.1 GCF_903885465.1 uncultured Nevskia sp. | reverse complement strand
GACATAAATCTGTCAAAAAACATAAAAAACACTTCAAACCATTGATATCAATAAATAAAGAACCTTGGTCAGAAATTAGGCGCAGGGCCAAAAACCCATGTGCGGACCGCTACTTAGCGGCGCTGCCCCGGCCTTGTTCACAGGCTTATCCACAGCTGCTGTGTGCGAACCGGGCTTCTTCTTAGATTTCAGTACTTAAGCCGGCTTTCTTCAAGTAAAGCGGAGATCCGCCCCTAATCGGTGCAGATCAATGCCACATCAATGCAAATCGGCCAGATAGTCGCTTCCAAGGGCTTGCATCTGGCCTTCGATCTGATTCGCTCGGCCAAGCACGTAGGCCGACGGCCGATCAACTCGGAGCCGCACCGGATTCGGCAGCACGGCGGCGAGCAGCGCCGCTTCGCTGCGGCTGAGCCGGGCGGCTGGCTTATGGAAGTAGAGCTGGGCAGCCGCTTCGACGCCGTAAACACCTGGACCGAACTGGGCGATGTTCAGATACATCTCGAGGACCCGTCGCTTCGGCCAGAAGGTTTCGATCAGCAAGGTGTAGCCAACTTCCAGCCCCTTGCGGATGTACGAGCGTCCGGACCACAGGAACAGGTTCTTGGCGGTCTGCTGGCTGATCGTCGACGCACCGCGCATGCGCCGCGAGCGCTTGTTGTGATCCAGCGCCTTGTCGATCGCTTCGAAATCGAAACCCCAGTGCTCCGGGAATTTCTGATCTTCGGCGGCAACCATCGCCAGCCCGGCGACCGGCGCGATGCGCTGCCAGGGCACCCAGTCATAACGAATCTCGGGCGCATCGGACGCGATCATGAACGCGCTGGTGAACGGCGGCACGATCCTCAAGATCAACACCTGCAGCACCGCCAACGCGGCGATCGCAAACGGCGCCAGCAGCAGCCATTGCCAGATGCGCAGGCGAGGACGTCGGAAGCGCTTCATGGCCGGTCATTCCGCTTGGGTGGCGGCGGATCATCTTCCGCCATGGTGTAGACCGGCAGCGACCAGTTCCAGACGATCGCCCCGAGCCGAAAGCCGGCGATCGTGACCATGCCGAGCACGGTTGCCGGCACGCGCTCCATGCCCAGTTCGAGTGCCGCGACGTACAGACTGGCGCCGACGATCACCGCGGTCGCGTAGATGTTGCCCTTGCGCAGGATCATCGGGATGTCATTGCACAGCACGTCGCGCAGCAGACCGCCGAACGAAGCCGTTATCGTCGCCATCATCACCGCGATGACGCCGGAATGGCCGGCACTCAGCGCCACCTGGGCGCCGGCGATCGAGAAGAACGCCAGTCCGAAAGCATCGGCGACCTGCAGGATCTGCGTGGGCGGCCGTACCCAGCGGGTATACGGAATGGTCAGCAGGGCCGCCGCGATGATCACCACGACGTAGAGCGGATCGGCAATCCAGAACACTGGATGGCGATCGAGCAGCAGATCGCGAATGGTGCCGCCGCCGGTGGCGGTGACCAACGCGATGACCACAACGCCGAGCACATCCAGCGACTTGCGCCCAGCCGCCAGCGCGCCGCTGACCGCGAACACGGCCACGCCGCAATAGTCGAGTAGATGCAGGATCTTCATGCGCCGCGCAGCTTACGGCGGGGCTGGCGGGGCGTCGACAAATAATGGTTGAAGCGCCGCCGCATCGCCCCTTACAGTGAGGCAAAGACAGCGCTAAAAGCGCGTTGGGGGAAATCAGATGGGTCGTTTGCTCAAAAACCTGCTTTGGGCGGGTAGCGCGCTGCTGTTCGCTGGCTGTGGCGGCGGTGGAAGCAGCGGCGATAACGTCACAGTGACGTTTGAAGATACGACGCTCGAAGCGTCGGGCGTCTCCAACGAATTTTCCATGGTCAACGTGGCGGTTGATTTCAGTTTCTCCTCCGTGCCGGACGCTGGCCTGTACATTTCCTTCGAGTTCACGCAGTCCGGCGTCACCAGTGTCGAATTCCGGGAGACCGGCGATACGACCGGCCAGATACTCGTTTACCTGAAATCGCCGAACTCGCTGGGCGCTGGCGTCTACAGGGACACGGTAAGGGTCGCCGTCTGTTTCGACGAGGACTGCGTCAAGCAGGTACGCGGTAGTCCGAAGACCCTCAGCGTCATATACACAGTGACCGATCCGACCACGCTTTCGGTGGACAAGAAGGAGTTCAAGGTAAGGGCCGGGTTTGGTGGGAGTGCGCCGGTAGTGTCCGTTCTGGCCACGCTGAGCGGGCCCGACGCTGCCATGACAAACATCCGGCTGACACGGGATTCGGCCGATTCCGCGTTCATTGCAACCGAGGTGGTGCAGCTGTCGGATACGCAGCGCCGCGTCGACTTTCACCTGGCCGATCCCGATGACGCGGCGGTTGGCCAACACTTCGGCAGTTTTTTTCTTGACGCCTGCCATGACCCGGAATGCTTGCGTCAAGCCGACAACGGCCATCAACGCATCTTTATCGACTATGCCGTCTCTCAGTTCGCGCAACAGGCGATGCGAAAGGTCCAGACCGGTGTCAGCGATGTGGTTTGGGACGCGGTTGCGCAGAAGTTCTATCTGAGCTTCCCGAGTACCGCCGCCAGCAATCGCAACAGCATCGCCATTCTTGACCCTAGCACCGGCAACCTCACCGCCTCCGTTGCCGCAGGCAACGAGCCCAAGCACATCGCGGTGTCTGATGACGGCACCTTTCTTTATGTTGCTTCAGGCGACACCGCTCAGGTGCGCCGCTTCAAGCTGCCCGCACTGACGCCGGACATCACGATCGATCTGGGCCGCAACCCGTCTTTCGGTCCGCGTCTCGCTTATGAAATCGCCGTCGCGCCCGGTCAGCCGAAAACGCTGGCCGTGAACTTCATCAGCGACAGCGCCTTGGCAATCTACGATGACAATGTTCGTCGCGGCTCAATGATCGGCGATGACGAATACTTCCCGTCCACCACCATCGCGTGGAGCGCTGATGCAACACATCTCTTTGCCTACTACGGTTACAGCAATTTTTTTGAACTGCAT
>NZ_CAISIQ010000407.1 GCF_903885465.1 uncultured Nevskia sp. | reverse complement strand
TACCTGAACTCGGCGGATCAGATCCAGATCAAGATGGCGCAGGGTGCCAAGCCCGGCGAAGGCGGCCAGTTGCCTGGGCCGAAGGTGTCGGAATACATCGCTCGCCTGCGCTACTCGGTGCCGGGTGTCGGTCTGATCAGCCCGCCGCCGCATCACGACATCTATTCGATCGAGGATCTGGCGCAGCTCATCCACGATCTGAAGAACGCCAACGACAGGGCGTCGATCTCGGTCAAGCTGGTCGCCGAAAGCGGCGTCGGCACGGTGGCCGCCGGCGTCACCAAGGCCAAGGCCGATCATCTGGTGATCGCCGGTCATGACGGCGGCACTGGCGCTTCGCCTTTGTCGAGCGTCAAGCACGCCGGTGCGCCTTGGGAACTCGGCATGGCCGAAACCCAGCAGACGCTGGTGCTGAACGGCCTGCGTTCACGCATCCGCGTGCAGGCCGATGGCCAGATGAAGACCGGCCGCGACGTGGTCATCGCCGCGATGCTCGGTGCCGATGAAGTCGGCTTCGCGACCGCGCCGCTGGTCGTCGAAGGCTGCATCATGCTGCGCAAGTGCCATCTGAACACCTGCTCGGTCGGCGTTGCGACCCAGGATCCGGTGCTGCGCAAGAAATTCGCGGGCAAGCCGGAATACGTCGTCAACTTCTTCTTCTTCGTGGCCGAAGAAGCGCGTCAGCTGATGGCCCAGCTCGGCATCCGCACTTTCGACGAACTGATCGGCCGCAGCGATCTGCTCGACAAGTCCAAGGCGATCACCCACTGGAAGGCGCAGGGCCTCGATTTCTCGCGGCTGTTCTATCAGGCGCCGACCGAGCCGGGCGAACCGGTACGCCACACGCTGACCCAGGATCACGGCCTCGACAAGGCGCTCGACAACAAGCTGATCGCCCATGCCCGCGCAGCGCTGGACAAGGGCGAGCAGGTGTCGTTCATCTCACCGGTCAAGAACCTGAACCGCACGGTCGGTGCGATGCTGTCTTCCGAAGTCGCGCGCCGCTACGGCCACGCCGGCCTGCCGGACGACACCATCCACATCCAGCTGCACGGCACGGCCGGCCAGTCCGCCGGCGCCTTCCTGGCGCACGGCATCACCCTTGATCTGGTCGGCGCCGGCAACGATTACGTCGGCAAGGGTCTGTCGGGTGGCCGCATCATCGTGCGTCCGAACACCGAGTTCCGTGGCTGGGCGGTCGACAACATCATCGTCGGCAACACGGTGCTGTACGGCGCGATTGCCGGTGAAGCCTTCTTCAACGGCGTGGCCGGGGAACGCTTCGCGGTGCGCAACTCGGGCGCCACCACGGTCATCGAAGGCACCGGCGACCACGGCTGCGAGTACATGACCGGCGGCACCGTCGTGGTGCTCGGCGAGACCGGCCGCAACTTCGGCGCCGGCATGTCCGGCGGCATCGCCTACGTCTACGATCCGGACGGCAAGTTCGAATCGAAGTGCAACATGGCGATGATTGCCGTCGAGCCGCTGCTGATCAAGAGCGAGCAGGAAGCCAATGTCGACCGCGGCCTGTGGCACAGCCTGGAGCGCAACGGCAAGAAGCAGACCGACGAAGCGATCCTCCGTTACCTGCTGGAACGACATTTCAAGCACACCGGTTCGACACGAGCGCGTAATCTGCTGGACGACTGGACGAACAGCCGCAAGAAGTTCGTCAAGGTCTTCCCGCACGAGTACAAGCGAGCACTCGGCGAGATGGCTGCAGTCGCGAAAAAGGACGCAGTCCCGGCCTGACCCCAATGTGGCCCATTGGGGTGGCCTGATCGAAACCGGAGTGTCGCAATGAAGCGGATCTTGAAGCTTGCTGCCCCTGTGGCAGTGGTGCTGGCTGCCTTGATGTCGGCGGGTCCTGCTGCGGCCGAGATGCTGACGCGTCCCGGCTTCTTCAGTGTCGATGTCGAAGGCTGGGAGCAGCAGCCCGGTGACAACCGGGTGATCTTTGCGTGCAAGGACTGCGGCTCGCCGGTGCAGATCCAGATCGACTACGGCCCTGAACTGCCGAAGGAAGCCGAGTATCAGACCAACGACGAGTTCCTGGCCCGGCTGAAGAAGGAAGATGCGCAGCGCCAGTTCGCCAGCCTGCTGATCGAGCAGAGCGTGCCGGACGGTGTCGAGTTGAAGTACGACATCCAGAAGACCAGCTTCAGCAAGGTCGGCGGTCTGAAGGTATTCGAGTACTCGGCGTTGATTGCCACGGCGCCGAGGGAAACACGGGACAGCACCATCATCGGTCTGCAGCATCACCGGCTGATGAAGCTGACCTTGAATCATTACGACGACGCCTTGACCCCGGAAGCCGGCGCGCGAATCAGCGCCTTCTTCAAGAGTCTGAAGTTCCTGATGTAGCGATGCGCCGCCGTTGAGGCGGCGCTGCATTCCAAGCTGACAAGCCGAACTGAAATATCGAGACGCACACCCATGGGCAAGACCACAGGCTTCATCGAATACACGCGCCAGAAGGAGAGCTATCTCCCGGTTCCTGAGCGCGTCAAGAACTACAAGGAATTCGTGCTCGTTCTCGAGACCGAGAAAGCCAAGACCCAGGCCGCGCGCTGCATGAACTGCGGCACGCCGTTCTGCATGACCGGCTGCCCGGTGAACAACATCATTCCGGACTGGAACGATCTCGTTTACACGCAGGACTACCGCAACGCGCTCGACACCCTGCACTCGACCAACAACTTCCCCGAGTTCACCGGTCGCATCTGCCCGGCGCCCTGCGAAGCGGCCTGCACGCTGAACGTCAATAACGATGCCGTCGGCATCAAGTCGATCGAGAACTTCATCATCGAGAAGGGCTGGGAAAACGGCTGGGTCGTGCCGCAGC
>NZ_CAISIQ010000406.1 GCF_903885465.1 uncultured Nevskia sp. | reverse complement strand
TCTGTTGCCAATGTGCCAGCACTTTTTCACGATCGCTGATCTTTCATGGCTGACGGTAGAACTTGTCGGGGTTGAACAGCGCATCAGGCAGGACTTTGTCGGTCTGCTCGGTGCCCAGTCTGATCTCCGATCGGCTGCCTTCGCGCAGGTCCTGCATCAGCACCCTGCCCGCGCGCCAGCGGCCATCGACCCGGGTCACCGTGGCCTGATCGACGATCAGCGTTTTCCATGGCACGCCGCCGTACAGCTCGGCTTTCACCGGCAGGCACCAGAGATCGTCGATGACCAGATCGGCGCGGTCATAGAGGATGTCCGGATCGGTGGGCGGCACATAGCGCCAGCGTTCACCGCTGCGGCCGCTGACCTTGTCCGGTCCCACAAAGCTGAACTGGCCACCGCTCAGGCCACTGAACAGGAACTTCAGGTCGAAGGCCGACAGGCCGCTGCCGAACAGCGATTGCGCCACCGTGGCGCCGACCACCTTGCGCACTTTCCGCAGGCTCGGCAGGTAGAGATAGAACGCTTCCCGGCCGGATTTGCGCAGGAACAGATAGGACGCGCCGGCGAGATCGGCGGGTGCGACCAGCTTCAGCATTGCCTGCTGATCCGGTGAGCCGCGGCGCCAGTACCAGCGGCCGGACAGACGCTTGATCGCGCCGTTGGCGTCGGTCTGAGTGATCGCGATGTCCTGCGCCAGACTGGTGGCCGCAGCGTTCGCCGCGAGGCAGGCGCGCAGTGCTGCTTCGTCGCGCGCAGCCTTTGTAGGCAAGGCAAGCGCCAGACAACACAGGGCCGCCCACCGCGCGGCACGCGGCCCTGTGAAGCTCATTGCAGCAGCGAGAGTGCTGCGTCGACCACCGGCGCCTTCTTGGCTAGATGCTCCATGATGAACACCTGCATCTCGCCGACGATGAAGCCGAGCGAAGCGCCAACGGCGATCAGGATCCATTCGTCCTGCTCGAAGGCCGGATGCAGCAGGCCCTCGAATTCCTCGACCGACAGCTCGGTCATCTTGGTCGCCAGCGTGTCTTCGATCGCCATCGCATCGGCGGCGTATTCCTCGATGTGCTTCAAGGTGGCCGGCAGGCGCTTCATGATCTCTTCGGCGACCAGGCGCTTCATCGCCTGGTACTTGCTGCTGCCGACGGCGAACACCACGAACGGCTTGGCGATTCCCGACTGCTCGTCGACCACCTTCTGCACCTGCTTCTGCACCATCGTGAACAGCTTGTCGGACAGCGGGCCCTTCAGCACCGCATCGATGATGTTGTGCGGTGTGACGATTTCCTTGGCGATCAGGCGTCCGTACTCGGCGGACACTTCGGCACGGCGCTTCAGGAATAGACCCTGCCATTCGACCAAGCCCATGAAGTACTTGGTCGGATGCTTGGGGTTGAACACCATCTTCAGCGCCAGCCAGTCGGTGAACCAGCCGGTGAACAGGCCGAACAGCGGCATCACCAGCGGGTTCTGCGTCACCGCCCAGGTCACGGCCTGGACGATGCCGATGATGAAGCCGAAGTAGATGCCGGAATTGCGGATGAACTTGAACTCACCGCTGCCGGCTTCGAGGAAGATGCGATTCAGCAGCGGTTTGTCGCGCAGCAGGTTCGACACCACCATGTCCTTCAGATCGAACACCGAATCAATGTTCGATTTGATGTCGATCATGATCGCCCGGACGATGTTCGGCGCTTCGTTCTGGATGCGGCTGATGATCAGCCGCTTGACCGTTTCCGGCGCCGCTTCCCAGAGGCCCGGCGAGTAGACCGCCGCCACTTCGCGAGTGATGTCTTCCACCGCCGCCAGCAGCGGCTTCTCGATTTCCTTGGCAATGCGATCGGGATCGAGCTTGTTGAAGATGTCTTCCGGCCGAATCAGCCGGGAGGTCATGGTGTCGCAGGCAATCGCCGCCATCGTCGCCGCCTTGCGCGGCACGATGCCCTGCCAGCCGAAGAACGGCTTGAAGCCGATGAACTCGATCGGCTGGAACATCATCTTGATCGCAACGATCTTGGTGACATAGCCGATCGTCGCCGCCACGAACGGCATCGACAGATAGAGCCACCAGTTCAACTGCACGTCGGCGACGATTTGTGACCAGCTTTGCATTGCCTTCTCCCCCTTGCGTGCAGCTTTATTGTTTTACGAACTGCTTTTCGAACCTGGCGCTGCGTTGTTGCTTGTGCGGCTCAATCTTCGGTGATCCGGCAGGCTTCCCAAAGGTTG
>NZ_CAISIQ010000405.1 GCF_903885465.1 uncultured Nevskia sp. | reverse complement strand
GTGATTCGATCCGTCGGATGGAGTGAAGGAAAGACGCCGCGCTGTTCGGAGGCGGGCAGGCCTGACCGGTCGCGATGGTACGCGAGCAGCATGACAAGCCATCACCGCCATGAACGACAGCCCACCGAGCTTTGCTGCATGTTGCACTGCGGGTCTAGGCGGCCGTAAAAAATGAGGCTAGTCTCCGCTCCATCAAGCCTTCTGCTGCAGCAAAGGCTTCGAGGTTCCCGGCCACCGCAGCACGCCGGATCATTTTTGGGGGGAGGGTTTGAGGCGGGGACCGAAAGGTTCCCGCTTTTTTGTTGGCCGCGCGGCTCAGTTGCCGGTGAAGGTCAGGCGGTTGCCGAAGGGATCGCTCACCGACAAGTCTCGGCCCCAGGGCATCTGCTCGATACCGGGCCGCGCGTAGCTGTAGCGCTTCGACAGCAGCTCGCGATGAAAAGCGTCGAGATCGTCGACCGGAATCCGCATCGCTGCACCCGGGCTGCAATCGCCGTGGTGCTCGGACAGATGCAGCACGCAATCGCCTTTCGATACCTGCAGGTAGAGCGGCAGATCGGCTTCGAAGCGATGCTCCCAGTTGATCTCGAAGCCGAGGAAGTCGACATAGAACTCCCTGGTCTTGGCTTCATCGAAGATGCGCAGTATCGGCACCGGCTTGCCAAAGTTCATCTGGAAACCTCCTGCGCTAGCGCCGCTTTTCCTCGGCCACGTTGACCACCGCCGCCACCAGCTGGAAGGGCTGATCGCCGAGCAGGGCACTGACCGCTTTCGGCAGATGGCGCTTGTCGATCTGGATCAGCGACACCTGGGCAAAGCCCGGCGTCAGGCCGCCCGTGGAACCGGCCCAGGTCTGGGCCAGCGGACCATCGCCGACCACCGTGGTATCGATACCGAGCGCCTTTAGCTGCTCGCTTTCAGGCAGCAGCGCCCGGGCGCCGTCGACGAGATCAGCGGTCGAGGCGCGGACATCGACCCAGGTGTTGACGTCATGACGGATCAGCGGCGCTGCCACGCGGCGGATCGCCGGCACCTTGAGCGTCATCCGCAATAGCCGGCCGACGCCAGCGGCGGGCAGGCTTTGCGTATCCGGGCCAGCGAGCGCATCGCGGGCCTTACCCGGTGATGGCAGCGGCGTCAGCGCGCTGGCCAGATGCGCCTGCAGATGCGCACGCAGCCGGAAGCGGCCGCCATCGCCCAGTTCCTCGCTGAGCATTTCCAGCTTCAGGCGCAGCAGCGGCGCATCGGCGGTGAGTCCCGGCAGTTCGGCGGACAAGGAAAACGACTCACGGCCAGCCAGATCCATCGCCCGGCCGGCGATGGCATCGAAGCCTTGCCCCAGCCCGCGGCGCAAGCGATTTATGATGGCCAAAGCCATGCTTCACTCCCTCCGGCGCGTACTTTCGAAACGAATTGCCGACATGCAGGAATCTTACCGCTTCGTCGTCACCGGCCGGGTCCAGGGCGTGGGCTTCCGGGTCGCGACCCGGCGCAAGGCACAAGCGCTGGGCCTGCTCGGCTGGGTACGCAACTGCCCGGACGGTTCGGTGGAAGGGCTGGTTGCCGGCGCCAGTTTCGAGGCGGTGATGAGCCTGCGCGACTGGCTGCGCCGCGGGCCCCCGACGGCCCAGGTCGAAACGCTGGAATGGCGCGCTGTCGATGCGCCGGTGGCAGACGATGCCGGCTTCGTTGTCCGGCGCTGAACGTCAGCGCCGGATAACGGAGGATCAGATCGTGATCACGCGGTTGTAGATGAAATCGAAGCTGAAATCCCGGGTGCCGACGGCCTTGCCGTCCAGGTAATCGGCCATCCGCGCCAAGCGGGCCGGGATCTTCATCAGCTTGTCCTGGTACTCGCGGCCGCTGGCCGAAAGACCGGTCATCGCGCCGATCTGCCAGTGTTCGAGCAGTTCCTCGACGATCGCCTGATAGTTGCGCGGGCCGTAGATCTCGGCACGGCGGACGACATCGGACATGTGGTCGTAGCCCGGCATGTTGTGGCCGGGCATCGCCAGCGCCGGCATCACTTTCAGCAGCGAGTACAGCGCATTGTTCGGATCACGTTCCAGGATGCCGCCGAAGCAGGCCCGGTAGAACGCGTAATGGCGCGATTCATCGCCCGCGATGTGGGCGAGGATGCGCTGGATGCGCGGCTCGTACTTGCCGCAGGTGCGGCCGGTATTGGCATGGGCAACCTGGGTCGCCTTCTCCTGCATCGAGGTGTAGGCGAGCAGGCGATACGGGTCCTGCTGCCAGTCCGGATTGAAGCCGGCCTCGATGTAGTGGTACTGCATCTTCTCCAGCGCGCCCATGTTGAAGATGCGGGCATCGCGGCAGTAGTCGCGCATCGCACAGCCGTGGCGGTCTTCCTCGGCCGTCCACATGTTGTTCCAGGTGCTCCACGGCGATTCGTTGCCGAGATGCGTGGCGATCAGGCGATGGAAGTGCGGCAGGCCTTCCTCGGTCAGCAGGTTCAGGGCCAGCGCGACGCGGATGGTGTCCGGCAGGCCGCGCGCGGCCTCACGCACTTCGGCGATGTCGGCATCGGCGGCTTCGACGTCATGCGCGTCCGCCGACAGCAGTTCGTTCGGGAACCACAGCTTGCGGCGTTCGAGATGCTCGGCGGTCTGCTGCTCGACAAAGGCTTGGAGATCGACCATGACGGCGATCTGGTCCGGCGTGCCAAATGTGTGACGAGGCGCTGCGCTGCCCATGGTTTCTGACTCCGGGATACAGGACGCGGCAATCGGTGTGATGACTGCGCCGGTTGGAACTGCGGCGATTATACGAACGTGACGCCGGCCCGTAACAATCGATACGGTGCCTGGCCCCCGATCGGATTCAGCCGCGGATCAGGGTCAGGAATTCCTGGCGGGTGCGCGGATCGTCCCGAAAGCGGCCGAGCATCATCGATGTGGTCATCGACGAGTTCTGCTTTTCGACGCCGCGCATCATCGCGCACAGATGTTTCGCTTCCACGACAACGGCCACACCCTTGGCATCCGTCACTTCCTGCACGCAGTTGCCGATCTGCTGCGTCAGCTTCTCCTGAATCTGCAGGCGGCGCGCGAACATGTCGACGATGCGTGGAATCTTGGACAGGCCGATGACCTTGCCGTTCGGCAGATAGGCAATATGAGCCCGTCCGAGGAAGGGCAGCAGATGGTGCTCGCACATCGAATACAGCTCGATGTCGCGGACGATCACCATCTCGTTGTTCGAGGTGGTGAACACCGCATCGTTGACCAGTTCCTTCAGATCCTGCTTGTAGCCCTGGGTCAGGAATTCCATCGCTTTCGCGGCGCGATGCGGCGTGCGCAGCAGGCCTTCGCGATTCGGGTCCTCGCCAACGGCTTCGATGATCGCCTTGTAATGCTCTTCCACGGACGTTCCTATTGAATGAAAAATGATTCGGGGACAGGTCCGGCGCGCAGATTGCAGCGACTCGAAGACCGAAGTTGGGATGACGACCCGCGCTGACCGCATGGCCGCGCACTTTGATGGTTCAATATCGGGATTATCCCACAGGGATCAAGCCACCCCGTGACCGTACCGGGCGAAACCATTCGCCGTATTCCGCTGGACCTGATTCGACCGGGCACGACCCAGGCCCGGCGCCGCTTTGCGGCAGACGCACTGCGCGAGCTGGCCGAGTCAATCCGCGAGTCCGGCATCATCCAGCCGCTGGTGCTGCGCTCGATCGGTGTCGGTCCGCGCCGCGAGTACGAGCTGCTGGCCGGCGAACGCCGCTGGCGCGCCGCGCAACTGGCCGGCCTGCACGAGGTACCGGCGCTGATCCGCGACGATCTCGACGAAGCCGAAGCCCGCGTGCTCGGACTGATCGAAAACCTGCAGCGCGAATCGCTGTCGCCGATGGAAACCGCCGATGGCCTGCGCAAGCTCGGCGAGGCGCACACGCTGACTCACGAAGCGATCGGCAGCCGCATCGGCAAGTCCCGCGCTTATGTCACCAACTTCCTGCGCCTGCTGGCGCTGGCGCCAGCGGTGCAGACGATGCTCGATGAAGGCAGCTTGAGCCTCGGTCACGCGAAGGTGCTGGCCGGGCTGCAGACGCACTCGCAACTGCGCTGGGCCGAAGCCTGCGTGCGTGAACGGCTCAGCGTGCGGGCGCTCGAACGGCGGCTGGCTACGGGCGCGCGCGTGGTCGCCGCATCAGCCAAGCCGGACGACTGGCAGAAGCTGGCCGGCAAGCTGTCCGATCATCTCGGTTACACCGCCGCGTTCAAGCCGGGCAGCGCTGGCAGCGGTGAGCTGCGCGTGAAGTTTCATGACCTCGACGAACTCGATGGT
>NZ_CAISIQ010000404.1 GCF_903885465.1 uncultured Nevskia sp. | reverse complement strand
GCGCGAAGAGCAGCCGCGCAGCGGACGGTATGGTCGGCGAATCCGGGGCTTGCGTCAATAAAACTGGCTGTTTCAGAGCCTGTTTTTGCGTTCGGCACAGGGCATCGACACGATCGGGCTGGTCATAGAGTTCAGTTATAGTTCGCCGGCTTTCCTCTCGCCCGATCGTCGACCCGGTGCTGCCATGCAAATCCCCGTGACTGCCACCTGCGCTGCGCTTGGCGGTCTGCTGATCCTGGCACTGGCGCTGCGTGTGTCGCTACTGCGCGGCCGCCACCGGATCGCACTCGGCGACGGCGGCAATCACGAACTGCTTCGGGCGATCCGCGCGCATGCGAACACGGTCGAATTTCTACCGATGTTCGTCAGCCTGTCGCTCTGCTACGAGCTGTATGCCGGCGCGAACTGGCTGTTGATCACGCTGGTCGCACTGTTCTTGTTTGCCCGCTTCAGCTTCGCCATCGGCCTGAGTCTGGCGCCGGTGCATCCGCTGCGCCGGCTCGGCGCCGGCCTGTCGTATCTGTGCTTGCTGTTGTTGTCGCTGCTGCTGCTGGCAGCGGTCCTCACCGCGCTCTGACGGCGGTGGCCGGCAAGCGCACGAAACCCGCTGCGAATCCGGCAGCCGGTGAAGTTGCCGCGGTTGATCTCGGCTCCAATTCCTTCCACATGCTGGTGGCTCGCGACAGCGGCGGCCAGTTGCAGATCGTCGATCGCCTGCGCGATGCCGTGCGCCTGGCCGCCGGGCTCGACGCCAATCGCATGCTCACCGCCGAATCCGAAAGCCGCGCGCTCGATTGCCTGAAGCGCTTCGGCCAGCGCCTGCGCGGCATCCCGCCCGAGCGGGTGCGCGTGGTCGGCACCAACACCATGCGCCGGCTCGCCGATGGCGGCCGCTTCATGCGCGCAGCCGAAAAGGCGCTCGGTCACGAGATCGAAGTGATCTCCGGCGTCGAAGAAGCGCGCCTGGTCTACAACGGCGTCACCCACGGCCTCGGCAAGCCGAAGCCGCGACGGCTGGTGGTCGACATCGGCGGCGGCTCCACCGAGCTGATCATCGGCCAGGGTGCCGATCCGCGGCTGATGGAGAGCATGGCGCTTGGCTGCGTCACCCACACCCAGCGTTACTTCGCGGACGGCGTCATCACTCGCGCGCGGATGCAGGAAGCGCGGCTGGCCGCGCGAGTCGAACTGGAATTCGTCGAGCGCCAATACCGCGCCGCCGGCTGGGATGTCGCGATCGGCGCCAGCGGCACCGTGCGCGGGGTCTGGCGCGTGGCCCGCGGCCAGGGCTGGGCCGAAGAGAAGATCACCCGCGAAGCCGTCAACCGCACGGTGGAACTGGTGATCCGCACCGGCAACGTCGCCAAGATCGACTTCCCCGGCCTGCGCGAAGATCGCCGCCCGGTGTTCGCCGGTGGGCTGGCGGTGCTCGCCGGCGTCTTCGACAGCCTCGGCATCGACGCGATGGAAACCTCCGAGCACGCGCTGCGCGAAGGCCTGATCTACGACCTGCTTGGCCGGCTTGCCGACAACGACGTGCGCAGCCGTTCGGTCGACGCGATGGCAACCCGCTACGGCGTCGATCATGAGCAGGCGCGTGAAGTCGAACGCTCGGCGCTGAAGCTGCTCGATCAGGCCCACGAGGCCTGGCAGCTCGATCGCGAAGTGTCGGCGCGCCTGTTGCGCTGGGCGGCGCTGTTGCACGAGATCGGCCTGGTCATCGCTCACGAGGGCAGCCATCGCCACGGCGAATACATGCTGCGCAACGCCGAACTGTTCGGCTTCTCGCAGACCGATCAGCGTCTGGTCGCAGCACTGGTACGGCTGCAGCGCGGCAAGTTCGCCCAAGGGGCGCTGGAAGATCTGCCGGAGAGCTGGCAGCAGCCGATCGCCAGACTCGCCGTGCTGTTCCGGCTGGCAATCGTGCTGCATCGCTCACGCGCGCCGGGGCTGCGCATTCCGTTCGAACTCGGCGCCAGCGGCAAGCAGCTGAAGCTGGCTTTCCGCAGCGGCTGGCTGGACCGTCATCCGCTGACCCGCGAGGATCTGGAGCTGGAAGCCGGCTATCTCGCGGCCGCCGGTTACAAGCTGCGCTTCAGCTAGTCAGCTGGACTTCACTCGTCGCGCCACAGCTGGGCGCCGAGGAAGATCACCCGCAGTTGGTGCACCAGAGTGTCTTCGATCAGCTGAGCAGAGTCGCCAGGCGGCAGATCGAGGATGTCGGTCGCGCCGTTGAGCATGGTGCTCACCACCAGGCCGCAGATCATCTGCAGCGAGTCCGGCGTCAACTGCGGAAAGATCGCCAGATGGCGTAGATCCTGGGTCAGCTCGGCAGTGAACTGGTCGACCTCGTTGCGGATCGCGCCGCGTATCACCGGCGAGCCGCCGGTACGCTCGCCGGCAATGAACAGGAAATGCAGGCGATTGGCCAGCACGAACGCCGCATAGACCTGCACCGAGCGGCGAATCATGTCCTTCACCGGTGCGCCGGCGCGGCGCGCTTCGCGGAGCATGCGGCGCAAGGTCAGCGCGCTTTCCTCGACCAGTACCAGACCGAGTTCGTGGGTATCGCGGAAGTGGCGATAGAAAGAGGTCGGCACCACGCCGGCGACGCGGGTGATTTCGCGCAGACCCAGCGAGTTGAAGCTGCGTCCCTCGTTCATCAGCTGCAGCGCGGCATCGATCAGCGCATCGCGGGTCCGCTGCTTGCGCTGGCCGCGCGCTGGCAACACTTCCTCTTCGGATTCCGGAATTTCCGGCTCGGACGGTTGGCGACTGCGCACGCTCATCACTGTTCCTCGGTGTACAAGCGTGATGGTAACAGCGAAACCCCTTGTAAATCCGCGTTCTGGCCGTGTTCTGACCACGCACTGATCGGACAACGACAATCATCAGTGAACAGGTAGATATTTTTAGTGAACGATTGTTGACATACCAATCCTCTTGCGTGAACATACGTCCACCAATCGAGGAGCCTTCATGTCCACCACAGCCCCGCGTACCCATTTCTTCAGCACCGGCCTGCGCCGCGCGTTGAGCTCGCGCATCGCGGCCACGCTGGCCTATCCGCATGGCGTCGACCGCTACGTGGAGCATTTCGCGCCGACCTTCTCGCTGAACGAAGTCCGCGCGGTAGTGACGGCGATCCGTTATCAGACCGACGACAGCGTGACGATGACGCTGCGCCCGAACGGCAACTGGCAGGGCTTCCGCGCCGGCCAGTACGTGCGTCTGACGGTCGAGATCAACGGCGTGCGTCGTACGCGCTGCTACTCGCCGGCCAACTCGGTACATGCCACCGACGGCCTGATCGAACTGACCGCCAAGGCGCACGCCGGTGGCTTCGTGTCCAAGCATCTCCAGCAGGATCTGCAGGTCGGCACGACAGTGGGTCTGTCGCAGGCCGAAGGCAGCTTCGCGCTGCCGGAAACGCGTCCTTCGCGCGTGCTGCTGATCAGCGGCGGCAGCGGCATCACGCCGGTGATGGCGATGCTGCGCACGCTCTGCGATGAAGGCCACGCGGGTCAGATCACTTTCCTGCATTACTCGAATGCGGCGAAGGATCAGATCTACGCCGCCGAACTGGCCGAGATCGCCGCGAAGCACTCGAACGTGCAGCTGCTGCGCGGCTATGTCGAAGCCGACCAGGGCGGCGAGCTGAGCGGCCTGTTCGGCCGCGCGCATCTGAACGATGCGGTGCCGGACTACGCCGAAGCGCAGACCTTCCTCTGCGGCCCGCCCGGCATGATGAAGGCGGTGCAGCAGCTCTGGGCCGATGAAGGCATCGCCGGGCGCCTGCATCTCGAACACTTCAGCGCTGCGCCAGTCGTCATCGACAGCGCCAATGCCGAAGGTGAAGTGCGCTTCACGCGCAGCGAACGCCTTGCCAAGAACAACGGCGGCAGCTTGCTCGATCAGGCCGAAGCCGCTGGCCTGAAGCCGGAGTCCGGCTGCCGCATGGGCATCTGCCACGCCTGTACCTGCCGCAAGACGGCGGGCCGCGTGCGCGATACCCGCACCGGCGAGATCAGCGATGCCGGCGAAAGCGATATCCAGATCTGCATCAGCGTGCCGGTCGGCACCGTGACGCTGGATCTGTAATCACATCCTGTGACCGACCGGGCCATCCATGGCTCGGGCTGCCCAAACAAGCTTTCCTCTTCAATAACCGTAGAGACCTGACCATGACCGCCATCACCAAGAACACTTTCAGCTCGCTCACGCCGGCCCAGTTCGCGGCCATCGGCAATGAGTTCGATGCCATCCGCAACCGCATGCGCGCCGACCTCGGCGAGCGCGACGCGAAATACATCCGCACGATGATCAAGCGCCAGCGCCAGTTCGAAGTGGCCGGCCGCGTGATGATGATGATTCCGCCGGTGTGGCCGGCTGGTGTTGCGGCGCTGTCCGTGTCGAAGATTCTCGACAACATGGAGATCGGCCATAACGTCATGCACGGCCAGTACGACTGGATGGGCGATCCGTCGCTGAACTCGAAGAACTTCGAGTGGGACAGCGCGGACACGTCCAAGAACTGGAAGATCACCCACAACTACGAACATCACACCTACACCAACGTCCTGAACAAGGACCATGACATCGGCTATGGCCTGCTGCGCATGTCGACCGATCAGAAGTGGGAGCCGCGCTTTCTCGCCAACCTGCCGCTGACGGTGCTGCTGCACACCTTCTTCCAGCACTTCGTCGCAGTGCAGAACCTGAAGCTCGAAGAAGTGATGATCTACAAGACCAAGACGCCGGCGCAGCTGAAGGAAGAGTTCAAGCCGGTGTGGAAGAAGATGCGCAAGCAGCTGGCCAAGGACTACGTGCTGTTCCCGCTGCTGGCCGGCCCGATGGCGCCGATGGTGTTTGCCGGCAACGTGCTGGCCAACCTGGCGCGCAACGTCTGGGCCTGTGCGGTGATCTTCAACGGCCACTTCCCGGAAGACGTCGAGCAGTTCCCGGAATCGGTCATCGAGAACGAAACGCGCGGCCAGTGGTACGTCCGCCAGCTGCTCGGCTCGGCCAACTTCAGCGGCGGCAAGCTGATGCACATCATGAGCGGCAATCTGAGCTTCCAGATCGAGCACCATCTGTTCCCGGACATCCCGGCGCACCGTTATGCCGAGATCGCCCCGGAAGTCCGCGCGATCTGCGACAAGCATGGCCTGCCGTACAAGACCGGCTCGTTCGCGAGCCAGACCTTGAGCACCTGGAAGCGCATCGCCAAGCTGTCACTGCCGTCGGGCAAGAGCGGCAAGGTGTCGCCGCGGATGGCGAATGAAAAGGCGGCGACGCCGATGGCGCTGGCTGCCTGATTGCCGCCAAGCCGGCCTGAGCGATCAGGCCGGCTTTGTTGAAGCTCGGACCTCAGCTCTTCTTGAGCAGGTCGCGGATTTCCATCAGCAGCTTTTCTTCGTTGGTCGGCCCCGGCGGTGGTGGTGGCGGTGCTGCCGCCTCAGCCTTCTTCATCGTGTTGATGCCTTTGACGACCAGGAAGATCACGAAAGCGACGATGATGAAATTGATCACCGTCTGGATGAACTTGCCGTAGCTGAGCAGTACGGCTGGCGTCTTGCCGTCTTCCGACGCGGCCTTGAGCACGAACGCCGCTTTCGAGAAATCGACGCCAGCCGTCAACTGGCCAATCACCGGCATGATCACGTCACCGACCAGCGAGGTGACGATGGCGCCGAACGCGGCACCGATGACGACACCGACGGCAAGGTCGATGACGTTGCCGCGCATCGCGAAACTCTTGAACTCCTGGGCAATGCTCATGCTGTTCTCCGGGTCTTGGAACGGTTTTCTTGATTGCAGCGAATTCTATGCCGGGCCGGCAAACGCTCGGACCACCGCATCTTCGATGAGGCATGCCGGCAGACCGGCCTCGAGGTTCGCGTACTGCGGCTGCCAGCCCAGCTGATCGACCAGCCGACGATTCGACAGCCGCTTCGATTCTTCGAGAAACGACTTCAGCATCGGCGACATCGTCTGCAGCGCGACCGCCAGCGGCACTTCCTGCGGCGCAGGCAGGCCGAGCAGCGCGGCGCAGCGGAAGAAGTAGTCGCTCATCGTCGTCGGCTGGCCATCGGAGACGTTGTAGGCCGCGCCAGCTTCACCGACCTCGGCCACGCGCAGCGCAGCAGAGGCCAGATCGTCCGCATGAATGCGATTGGTGTACGGCGACTGATCGCGCTGCACCAGCGGCGTGCCGGACTTGAGCCTTTGCAGCGGCAGGCGTCCTGGCCCATAGATGCCGGGCACACGCAGGATCATCGCCGCAATACCGTGATGTTCGGCGTAAGCCAGCGCGCGACGCTCGGCATCGAGCCGACGATGGCCGCGTGCGCTCTTCGGCTTCAGCGATTCGCCCTCGTCGATCCAGCGGCCTTCGCAGTCGCCGTAGACGGCCGAGGTCGACAGATAGATCAGTCGCACAGGCGGCTGGCTCAGCGCATCGAGCACCTGGGCGAAGCGCGGATCGGTCTCGCCTTTTTCCGGCGGCGGCGCGAAATGGAACAACCAGTCGGCGACTGGAAGATCGGCAATCGCATCAGCATCGAGATCGGCGATCTGCGCCCTGATGCCGAGCCGCGCCAGCGCCGCAGCGCTGGCTTCGGTGCGGACGATGCCGGTCACCGTGATACCGCGTGTCATCAGCTGCAGCGCGAGGCGGCAGCCGACGTCGCCGCAGCCGACGATCAGTGCCTGCATCGGACGCGCCCGCTCGCCGGCATCAACCGTCGCCTTCCATCAGGTCAGCGATGTACTTGTCGAACGTGATGGCGCCGCCAGCAGCAGCAACTGGCGCGAGATCACGCGCCGGCAGCGCATCGCCAAAAGCGTCAATGCGCTTCCACTTCGCTGCCGGTGTGGCGCAGCCGGCTTTCGGCACATAGACCGAATCGCCGAGCTTCTGGTAACGATGGATGTAGCGCGGGCAGTTGACGAACAGATTGGTGATCGCCACCCGCACGATCAGCTCGGCCTCTGGGTAATCCTTGAGCAGCGGATCGTTCGGATCGATGCTGGCGTTGCCGTGCAGGCGCAGGCGGTTGGGCGTCTCGAAATCGATGAACAGCAGGCCGACCTTGGCGTGGGTCTTGAGGTTGCCCAGCGACAGGTACATGCCGTTGCCGTCGTAGCTCGGGAAGGCGATGGTGCCGCTGTCGACGACCTTCACGAAGCCCACGGCGCCGCCCTTGTACGAGCAGGTGGGCTGGCCATCGGGGTCGACTGTCGACAGGAAGAACAGATCGCGGCTGCCGATGAAGGCTTGCTCGGGATCAGTCAATTCCGGATGCATGGTGATCATCGACACCCGGTCCGCCAGCATCTCGGTGCCGAACTGTCTTTGCAGCGCGCGTTGCGCGCTGCTGAATGTCTCGCTCGCGGTCTCGCTCAAGGTCTCACTCATCTGGGCTCGCTCCTCCATCGGTCACGGCTCGGCTGGCCGCGTGCCCGGAGTGTCGCGCATGGCGGACGGGCTGGGAACCCGCGACGGGAAGACCCTCAGCTCGCTTCAGCGATTGCCGGCGGCCAGTTCCAGACCCTGCCGATAATGCAGCGCCGCTTCTTCCGGCTGCTGGGTGTCGGCACAGAGGCGGGCCAGATCGAGGCAGGCCTTCGGCGTCGGCGCAACGGCCAGCACTGCTTCCAGATAGCTGCGCGCCTTGCCCCACAGCCGGTTGGCCAGGCAGACATGGCCGGCGACCTGCAGCAGTTCAGGCTTCTCGCCATACAGCGCCAGCCATTGCTCGACGGTCGCCAGCTGGCCGATCGGATCATTGGCGTGCAAATCACCGTAGAGCAGCGCCAGATCGCCATCCCAGTCGACCGACAGTGCCTGCGCGATCAGCGCCAGCGCTTCGGAATCGGCGTTCAGCCGGGCCAGACCGCGGACATAGACCAGGCGCACTTCGCGGTCCTCGCGCTGCGTGCCAGCCGATTCCCACAGCGCTTTCAGCACCGGCAGGCGGGCTTCGTCGATCGCCTGCTGCATCAGCTCGCGCAACACCCGGCTCATCAACTGCTCGCGACGCTTGGCGATGATCGCGCCTTCGCTGGCCGGCTCCAGTAGCAGTTCGCGCAGCGCCGTCCAGTCGCCTAGCGCGGCGTGGCTTTCGGCGAGCAGTTCGATCGCGAACGGATGGCGGGGATCCTTCTCGCGCAACTTCAGCGCGGTCTGCCGGGTGGCTTCGAACTCACCGCGCTTGCGCTGCAGATCGGCCTGCGACAGCAGCGTGGCGAATTCGTGCTCCGGGCTGTTCAGCATTGCCAGACGCAGATAGTGATCACGGCGATCCGAAGCCGCCTGACGCTGCGCGGCGCGGGCGGCCGCGAGGTAGTTCAGATGCGGCGCGTGATGGTCGCTGGCGCGCTTGACCAATTCGCTCTCGGCGCGCGCCCAGTTGCCTTCGAACAAGGCCAGCAAGCCACTCTCGAAAGAGTCCCGCGCACGATCGGCACGGCGGCGATCCACCGCTACGCGCAGGCTCGTTGGCAGGCGGAACGCGAAGCCGGACAGCCGCACCACCAGCCAGACCACCAGGAACCACAGCGCCACGCCGAAGACCAGTACCGCCAGCGAGGTCTCGACTACCCAGGGGCCGTAGTTGATCAAGACATAGCCGGTGTCCGGCCGCAGCAGCAGAATGGCGACGAGGCCGCCGACGAAGACGACGAGCAGAAACAGGAAGACGACGATCATCAGCGCGGCGTCGCGTCGAGATAGGCGCGCAGCAGGCCAAGACTGCGGCCCAGCTCCGGCAGCGGCGGATCCAGATCCAGGCTCTGCAGGCGATCGAGCTCGGCACGCGCGCCGAGCACCGCTGGATCATCGCTGCGGTAGTAATCGTCGAGGAAGGCGTCGACATCCTCGATGGTGGCGCGCATCACGCCGGTCTGGCGGGCGAGCAACGCGGCGCGCGCGGTTTCCAGCTTCATCAGCAGCAGCTGGCCAACCAGCACTTCCTGCTCCGGCGGCAGCAGGCGATCCACCGGCTTGTCGTTGCGGCGCAGGATGAACACCGCGCCGAGCACTTCGCGGAACGAGGACCAGCCACGCGACCAGGCGCTGTCGCCAGCCGGCTTCAGATCGCGCGACGGCCCGGCGTCGACGACCGAGGTCTGCGCCGGGGTGCGCGAACGCTGCGGAAACTGCGGTGCGCGACGGATCAGCGCCGACAGGCTCAGACCCGAGGCTTCGAGATCGACACCGGGCAGCGCCTGCAGCGCGCCGCGTTCAGCAGCAAGCGATTCACGGATCGCGAACAGCTGCGGCTCGGCGAGCGCGCCGAGACGGTCCTGCGCCAGGGTCAGCGCATCGGCTGCGCCCTTGGCGTCGTGAGCCAGGCGCGCCCGCTCGTTGGCGATCAGCAGCAACTGCTCGACGGCAACCAGCTGGGCACGGCTGCGGCCGCCCTGGATCGTGGTGTTGATGCGGGCCAGCGTGGCATCGGCATCGTCGGCACGGCTGGCGAGCGAGCCTAAGGTGTCGGTGTTGCGGCGCGCCGCTTCGGCGACATCGCTCTGGCGCTGCCGCAGCTGCTGGATCTCGGCGCTGGCATCGCCAAGCTGGCGGCTGAGCCGGCGCAGCAAGGTGTCCTGGGCGGCAACGGTTTCCTCGGTCGCAGCACGCTGCTGCCACAGCAGCCAGCCCGCGTAGCCGGTGCCGGCCAGTGCGACGATCAGCAGCAGGCTCAGCAGAACGGGCCAAACCGAACGGCTTGGTGTCACGCGAGCAGGGACTTCGTATTCGGTCATGCGTTCAGGGAGTGGCCGGGGCGGTGGCGCGACAGGACTTCGAGATAGGCCGCATCGGTGACCCGTTGCGGCAAGAGAGGCTGGTGCACGAAGCCCAGAATCCGCGCAGTTTCTACCACACGCGGCGACGGCACGGCCAGTTGCAGCGCTTGCAGCCGGGGCTGCGCGGCGGGCGGCGTGAGCGCTGCCAGACGGGCCAGCGCTTCGCCACTCGGGATGATCGCGAAGTTCGCCTGGCCCAGCAGTTCGGCGATCTGTTCCGGCGCGTGGTCGATGGCGACACGCCGATAGACCGCCAGCACTTCAACCTCGGCCTTGCGTGCCCGCAGGCCGGCTTCAAGCAGCGGCAACGTCTGCTCACCGGTGACGATCAGATGGCGCTGGCCAGCGATGTCCCGCAACGCCGGATGGCGCAGCAGCGCTTCGGCGCCATCACCGTCCTGCGGTGCCAGCACCGACGTGCCCGTCAGTCCGGCGAGCGCAGCGGCGGTCACCGCGCCGACGGCCGCCAGCGGCGGCCAAGGCGGCAGCAGGAGTTCTGCGGCGTGGCGAACGGCGTTGCTGCTGGTGAACAGCCAGCGATCGAACGATCGCGCGACCTGCAGGCGACGCACCGCCGCTGTGAGATCGGCAACCGGCGCGATCTCGAACAAGGGCAGACGCAGAACCCGGCCGCCGGCCTGCTCGATCAATGCGCAGAGCGCGTCGGCCTGATCCGCCGGACGCGCGACGAGAACGGTCAGACCGTCCAGCCGCGCCGTCTGCTCATGCATGGACGCCGAGCTTGGCGAGGATGTCGCGAGCGCCGTTGGCGAGCAGGCGTTCGGCCAGTTGCACGCCGAGCGCGGCGGCCTCCGAGGTCGGGCCTTCGATCTCGTCACGGACGCAGGCCGAGGCATCGGGTGCAGCGACCAGACCGGTCAGCCGCAGGCGATCGCCGGTGATCACCGCATGGCCGGCGACCGGCACCGTGCAGGCACCACCGAGCCGCGCATTGAGGCCGCGCTCGGCGGCCAGCCGGATTGCCGATTGCGGATCGTGCAGCGGCGCCAGCAGCGCGCGGGTGGCGGCATCGTTGTCCCGGCATTCGATGCCGACCACGCCCTGCGCGCAGGCCGGCACGAAGCGGCTCATGTCGAAACTTTCGCGGATGCGCGCATGGAGCTTGAGCCGGATCAGTCCGGCGGCAGCAAGCAGGATGGCGTCGTACTGACCTTCATCGAGCTTGCGCAGCCGGGTGCCGACATTGCCGCGCAGTTCCTTGATCATCAGGTCCGGCCGCAGCTGACGCAGCTGGGCCTGACGGCGCAGCGATGCGGTGCCGACCACCGCGCCCTGCGGCAGCTCGTCCAGCGAGGCATAGCGGTTCGAGACGAAAGCATCGCGCGGGTCTTCGCCGGCCAGAAACGCGGTCAGCACCAGACCCTCCGGCAGCTGCGCCGGCACGTCCTTCATCGAGTGCACCGCGATGTCGGCGCGGTTTTCGAACATCGCCGTTTCCAGTTCCTTGACGAACAGGCCTTTGCCGCCAACGGTGGCGAGGCTGCGATCGAGCAGCTGGTCGCCGATGGTGGTCATCGGCACCAGGGTGACCACGGTGCCGGGATGAGTGCGCTCGATCAGCGCCTTGACGTGCTCGGCCTGCCACAGCGCCAGCGGGCTTTCGCGGGTTGCGATTCGGATCGACAAGACAGGACTTCCTTCAGTCGTGGGCGTGATCAGTCGAGCGTCTTGTCGCTGCCGTCGTCGGTCAGGAAACGGCGCACTTCAGCGAGGCGGCGGCGGCTCACGGGCAGCAGGGTCGCGGCATGGCGGACTTTCAGCCAGTGCTGGGATTCATCGCCCTTGCCGCGTTCCAGGCCGGCGATGAAGCGGGTCGCGACCAGCGCCTTGCGATGCACGCGCAGGAACCACGGCGCGAAATCGTCTTCCAGCGTCTTCAGCGATTCCTCGATCAGCACTTCGCCGTGCAGATGGCAGACCGTGGTGTATTTCTGGTCGGCGAGGAAATAGACGATGTCCTCGGCCGGCACGCGGACCAGACCTTCGCGCGTGGTGGCCAGCACGAACTCGCGAGCCGGCTTGGTGCCGGGCAGCGCGATGGTTGGCTTCTGCGCGCGCGACAACTTGCGGATGCGCTGCAGCGCTTCCTTGAGCTTTTCCTTGCGCACCGGTTTCAGCAGATAGGCATCGCCCTGGGCGTCGAAGGCGCTCAGCGCGTGCTCGGGGTAGGCGGTGATGAAGATGATAGCCGGCGGCATGTCCTCTTCCTTGATCGCGCGCGCCACCTGCAGGCCATCGACCATGCCCATGCGCACATCGAGCAGCACCACGTCCGGCTCTTCTTCGCGGATCATCTCGATCGCCGCTTCGCCATCACCGGCTTCGCCGACGATTTCGTAACCCGGGAATTCCGCGACCAGACGACGCAGGCGCTCGCGAGCCAACGGCTCGTCATCAACGATCACGACTCTCATGCTTCACTCCTCCTGGGCGATGGGCGCGTTCAATTCCGCGCCACTATGTAAGACATACGGCAAACGCAGGCGCGCGCGGAACAGCGGTCCGAACTCATCCCGGTCATCTCCGAGGATCAGCTTGGCACGCTCGCCGTAGATCAGCTTGATGCGCTGCGCAATATTGGTGATGGCAGTACCCGTGCCCGCCCGCTTCGGCGAGTCCTCGGGCGGAATCGGGTTCTCGACGTCGATGATCAGGAACTCACCTTCGCGGCGGGCGATGACGTGCAGCATGCCGCGCGCGCGCAGCCGTGACACCCCATGCAGCACGCCGGTCTCGACCAGCGGCTGCACGGTGAGGCGCGGCACCTGGGCGTCGAGCACGCTGTCCGGCACTTCCCAGTTGACCAGCAGCTTGTCGCCGAGGCGGATTTCCTCGATGCGCATGTAGCCCTTGACGATCTCGATCTCCTCGCGCAGCGGAATCAGCCGCTGGCGCGAATCGAGGCTGACCCGGAACAGGTCGGCGAGATCGATGACCATTTCCTCGGCCACGTCCGGCTTCGACGGAATCAGTTCGGCCAGCGAGTTCAGCGCGTTGAACAGGAAATGCGGGCGGATGCGCGCCTGCAGCGCCAGATAGCGGCCATCGGCCTCGGCGCGGGATTCCTCCTGCCACTGGTGGTTTTCCCAGAGATAGCGCAGCAGCAGCAGGCCGACGATCGCGGCGATGCAGACATTGCGCAGCACGAACGACCAGGCTTCGGCCGGAGGCAGCAGATTGAGTGCGAAGCGCAGATCGAGCAGCCAGGTCGCCGTGCTGACCCCGAAGGTCACCAGCACCAGTACGAACCAGCAGATGAAGAACAGCACGCCGCTGGGCAGCGCAGTCATGAAGCGACGGACCATGCACAAGGCCGCGGCGGCGCAAAGCCCGGTCCACTGCAGATACAGCGACAGCAGCAGCAACTGGCGCAGCGCCTGCTGGCTATCTGAGCTGCCGACCGCCAGGGTCAGCACCACTGCGATCAGCTCCATCACATAGGCCAGCGTCAACAGCGAATTCGCCCGACAGAACTCCGGGATCAGGCTGTTTTCCGAGTGGGCGGCGACTTCGAATCGCTTCATCGACGAAGCCTATCGGAAGTCTCCGGGGTCTGTCTCCGGGGCTATAGCCCTCGCCTTACAATAGAAGCCCGGCCGAAGCTGAAATCCGCTCCTGGCTGACTCGATCTCTCCCCGTTTCCAGCCGTGCCGCGCCGACAATGACTCCCGCCGACCCCGTTTCCCCGAAGACCCCGCCCGCTGCCAAGCTCTGGGGTGGCCGCTTCGCCGAAGGCACCGATGCGCTGGTCGAAGCGTTCTCGGAATCGGTCAGCTTTGATCAGCGCCTGTGGCGGCAGGACATCGCCGGCAGCACCGCGCATGCGCGGATGCTCGGCAAGGTCGGCGTGCTGAAAGCGGCGGATGTCGAGGCCATCGTCGACGGCCTGGCGCAGATCCGCAGCGAGATCGAAGCCGGCCGTTTCGAGTGGCAGGTCGCGCTCGAAGACGTGCACATGAACATCGAATCGCGGCTGACCGCGATGATCGGCGATGCCGGCAAGCGCCTGCACACGGCGCGCTCGCGCAACGATCAGGTCGCCACCGATCTGCGCCTGTACGTCCGCGATGCGATCGATGAACTGGTGATCACCATCGGCGTGCTGGCCGATGTACTGCTCGATCTCGCCGAGCGCGAGGCCGACACCATCATGCCGGGCTTCACCCACATGCAGATCGCCCAGCCGGTGACCTTCGGCCATCACATGCTGGCCTGGCGCGAACAGGTGCTGCGCGATCGTGCCCGCTTGCTCGACGTGCGCAAGCGAGCCAACGTGCTGCCACTCGGTTCGGCGGCACTGGCCGGCACGGTCTACCCGATCGATCGCCATTTCGTTGCCGAGCAGCTGGGCTTCGATTCGGTCTCCGAGAATTCGCTCGACGCGGTCAGCGATCGCGATTTCGCGATCGAGTTCGTCGCATCCGCCGCGCTGGCGATGGTGCACCTGTCGCGCTGGAGCGAGGAGCTGATCCTGTGGTGCACGCCGATGTTCGGCTTCGTGAAGCTGCCGGATCGCTTCTGCACCGGCTCGTCGATCATGCCGCAGAAGAAGAACCCGGACGTGCCCGAACTGG
>NZ_CAISIQ010000403.1 GCF_903885465.1 uncultured Nevskia sp. | reverse complement strand
CCCCAGACGCGGCGGCCGATCACTGCAAGTTGCTTACTTCGAGGTGCGCTTCTGAACCGTATCGGCTTCGAAGTCGGAATCCTTCAGCACCACGGTGTTGTCGTACGGCTTGTCTTCGTTGTTCATCGCGGTGACGAAGTAGCGGCCCGAATCGAAGTGGTAGATCACTTCCGGCTGCGTGGTCACGGCGAGCACATCGCGATACTGGATCGGGTGGCCTTCCTGGAACTGCAGGAGCTTGCCCTGCTGGTCGTAATCGTCGATGGCGACGATGTTCCAGCTGTCTTCATCGAAGTACATGACGCGCTTCTTGAAGGTGTGGCGCTGGTCCGGCTTGTTGTCGGCTTCGACCACCCAGACTCTATGCAGCTCGTAGCGCGGCAGTTCCGGATTGACGTGGTTCGGCTTGGCGATGTCGGCGTACTTGGTCTTCGGGCCGGCGATGCGGTAGGAGTCGTACGGGATGTACATCTCCTTCTTGCCGACCAGCTTCCAGGTGAAGCGCTCGAGCACGCCGTTGTACATGTCGACCTGGTCATAGAACTGGTGACCGTCGGTGCCTTCGTACGGGTTGTCGCAGCAGACCGCCGGTGCGCGGCGAATGCGCTTCAGCGCCGGCGCATATAGCCAGGCCGAACGGCCTTCAGAGCCGGAGCCAGCCTTCTCGTGCACCAGAATGAAGGTGCCGGCCACGCGCGGTGGCGAGATCGTTTCCGAGATGTAGCGCAGGAAGTCGGCACCCGGCTTCAGCTCGATCTCGGTCTTGGCGTTGATGTTCGCGTAATAGAACTTCACGTCCTCGACAATCTTGGTCAGCGTGAACTTGCCGTTCTGCTGGACGATCATCTGGTTGTTGTAGCGGCGAATGGTTTCGCCACGGAACTTGACGCGGTGGTTCCAGACCGGCTCGGCGCCGCTCTTCGGAATCGGGAACGGGAAGCCGATGTACGCACCCTTGGGGTTGTCGACACCTTCCAGTTCGGCCCGGGTCGCGTTCTTGACCGTTTCTTCCATCACCTTGGCCGGGAAATTGAAGTTCCGGTGGGACGGATAGACGATCATCTTGTAGGTCTGCGGGTAGCGCTTGAACAGCTCCTTGTGACCTTCGGTCAACAGGGCGCCGTACTTGCCGACTTCCGCAGAGGTGATGGTGAACAGTGGCTTCTCGGCTTCCAGCGCCGCATCGCTCGGATATTCGCCCTTCTTGTAGGCGACCTGCGCCTGCGGCGTCCAGGCCGGGATCGTGCCTTCCTTGTTGCCGGCCTTTTCGGCGCCGATCGGAGTCAGCTCCTTGCCGAGCTTGGCCGCTTCATCGGCACCGACCTTGGCAAACGCCGGCGTGCTCATCGCCACCAGGGTCGCCATCAGCGGCCCGGCCAGCGAAGAATTCCATAGTTGCTTCCTCATCTCACGCACCTCTCTTGCTCGTTGAACGTCTTTTAAGTTGTGGTTCCCGGATCAAGCCATGGCCGATCCGGTGAACCCTTCTCAGCGCAAGCCGGACTTCTGGCCGGCATTGCCACTCGTACCTCTATCTACTGCAGCGCGGTCCTGACGGACGCAGCGCTCCGCGTCACTTGCTTGCCGCAGCGGCCTTGGCAGCCGCTTCCTTGGCCGCCTTGGCAGCGATCTTTTCCGGCTTCAGCAGGAAGAACGCGAAAGCCGGCAGCAGCAGCACCGCGGCCACGGCATTGGCCAGGAACATGATGGTCAGCAGCACACCCATGTCGACCTGGAACTGCAGGCCCGAGAACAACCAGGTGCACACCGAACCGGCCAGTGCCAGCGAGGTGAACACCACCGCCTTGCCGGTCTGGTGCAAGGTGGTCTTGTAGGCATCGCGCAGGCTCATGCCGTTCTTCACGCACTCTTCGAGCACGGAATAGATGTAGATGCCGTAGTCGACACCGATGCCCGCCGCGAACGCCGCCACCGGCAAGGTCGACACCTTGATGCCGATCTCCAGCCAGACCATCACGGCGTACGACATCACCGACACCAGCGCCAGCGGGAACAGGATGCAGATCACGCTCGACACGGTGCGGAACGAGATGAACACGCACAGCGCGATACCGGCGTAGACCCAGAACAGCACGGTCGGCTCGGTCTCGGCGACGACATCGTTGACCGCCGCCATGACGCCGACATTGCCGGTGGCGAGCTTGAACTGCACCGGCGCATCGGCCGGCTGCTCGGTATTGAACTTGTCGATCGCGGCGACGATGCCGTCGATGGTTTCCGCCTTGTGATCGGCGGTGAAGATGAACACCGGGATCGCGCTGCAGTTCTCGTTGAGCAGGCCGGTGGAGCTCGGGAACGGCTGCACGGTGATCACCAGCGCCCCGCTTTCACGCGGCAGCACGTTCCATTTCGGGTTCGATTCGCCGTAGCTGTTGAAGACCTTCTTCTGCACCTTGGGCAGCGACAGCGTCGACTGCACGCCCGGTGTGTTTTCCATGCGCCAGGCGAAGCGATCGATGTTGTCGACCACGGCGTGATCGATGCAGCCATCGGCCTTCGATTCGGCGATGACCTTGAACACATCGACGCCGATCGCGAAGTTGTCGACTACCGCCTTCGAATCGCGGTTGTAGCGCGAGTCCGGCCGCAGTTCCGGCACGCCTTCATGCAGCTCGCCGATCTTCAGCTGCTTGCCGACGTGATCCGAGTACAGATAGAACCCCACCGCCAGCACGATCGTCGCGATCGCGTAGGGCTTCAGGGTCAGCTTGGAAATGGCATTCCAGGCCGGCTCGAACCAGCGGTCGCGACGCGCCTGATGAGCGCGGAACTCCACCGGGTTGCTGATCTTCGCGTACGACAGCAGGCAGGGCAGCAGCATCTTCTTGCAGAAGATGATCGCGATCAGACCGAACATGGCGTTGACCGCCATCTCCTGAACGATGCCGATCGGCACCAGCAGAATGGTGCCGAAGCCGACGACATTGGTCAGCACCGCCGAGATGCCCGGCACGACCAGGCGCCGATAGGTGGCGCGCGAGGCCTCGAAGCTGGCCAGACCGTGATCGGCCACTTCGAACAGCCAGAAGCTGGTGATCTGGATGCCGTGCGAAACACCGATCGATAGCACCAGGAACGGCACCAGGATGCCGAACGGATCGAGGGCGTAGCCGAACAGATGCAGCAGGCCGAGTTCCCAGATCACCGCCAGCACGGCGCACGACAACGGGATCAGCGCGATCAGTGCCGAGCCGGTGTACAGCGTCAGCAGGAACCAGGTCAGCAGCAGGGTCAAACCGAAAAAGCCAACGACTTCGATGATCGAGTCGGCGACATCGCCGACCACTTTCGCGAAGCCGATGATCGCGATGTCGATGTCCGGGTTGTAGGTCGGATTGTCGACTTCGTTGATTTCGAGGCCGCTGCCGGCGATCGAGAAGAACTGGTTGCTGCCGTCGGCGGCCTGGGCGTCGACATCGATGGTCTTGAAGCGGAACAGCAAGCCGCGCGGATCCTTGTAGACGCGCTTGACCACCTCGCCCGCCTTCAGCGGCTCGCGGTCGGCCTTGAGCTTCAGCTCGTACATCTTCGGGCTTAAGTACTTCTGGCGGATCTCCTCGATCAACTCAGCCGTCTTGATGTAGTCGATGGTCTTGCCGGTGATCGGATCCTGTTCGAGCAGTTCCGAAAAGATCATCGCGCCGCGCTGATCGTTGGCGACCAGGCGGCCGATGATGCCGGCCTTCGAGACATTGGCCTTGACATTCTCGAGGTTCTCCGGCGTCGGCGTGAAATCGGCCGAGATGACGTTGCCGCCGGCGAAGCCGTCTTCGACGACTTCGAGATAACGCACGTCCGGCGTGTAGATCGAGCTGACACGGGCGCGGTCGGTGCCCGGCAGGAAGGTGACCGAATCGGTCGCCGCCCGCAGCGTGCTCATGAACGCAGGGTTGTAGATGTCCTTCTCTTTCTTCTCGGTGACCGCAAACAGCACCAGATTGGCGCCACCGAATTCCTTCTCGTACTGCTTGAACACCTGGATGTACGGATGGCCGAGCGGCAGCTGCTTCTCGAAGCCGGAATCGATCTTCAGATGCAGCGCTTCCCAGACCATGAACAAGGTGACCAGGCCGAGCACGGCAAGCGTGCGGCCACGATGACCAAAGACGATCGGTTCAGTGACACGGACAAACAGTTTGGAAAATTTGCCCTGTGCTTCTGAATGCATCGGCTGCTCCGCTGGTGTCTGGATGCGGCTGGCCCACTCCGGCCAGCCCTGCTGGTGCCATTCGCCTCGTCAGCGCCGGCACCATCTGATTAATGAATGCTTGTTCAATACAGCGCCAACCCATTCGGTTCCCCGAATGCTGCAGGCTTACTTTGCGCCGGGCAGACCGCGGTAAAAGCTTGATCCGTCAAGCTCCGCGGGCGCCAATATACGCTGCGAAGTCTTGAGTTTGGATGTCGCAAACGAACTTTGAAGTGACAATTTCGGACATTTGCTGCTCGACGGCGAGGCGCTGCATTAATGCGCCGTGCGCCAGCGTATGGTGAGTGAATCGAGGGCCGGCTGCAAATGCAGCCGGCCCTCGAATTGACGATCGCCGCTTGATCCGGCCATCAAGGCTGGGACCGCTCAGGCAATCCTTGCGAAATCCGGCTTTTCGCGCACGGCGCACTGCGGGCAGGTCCAGTCCGCGGGCAGCTGCGCCCAGGTCGTGCCGGCCGCCCAGCCCTCGGTCGGGCAACCGCGGGTTTCGGCATAGACATAGCGGCAGTTCGGACAGACATAGGCCGGACCTTCGACGGCAACGGCTACGGCTGCTGCGTCGATGACCGCAGCTTCGGCCGTGGCAGCCGCTGGTCCTGTTGCCTGCTCCGGACGGTGCCAGCGGCGCATCAGGGCTTCGCGCTTCGACGGTTCGATGCGAGCCTTGCTCAGGTCGTAGCCGTGGTGAGCGGCAACCCGGTGATCCATCAGCTTGAAGAAGACCAGCGGAAAGTAGGCGGCGAGAATCATCGAGGCGTAGCCGGACGGCAGCTGCGGGCTGTCCTCGAAGTGACGCAGGGCCTGGAAGCGGCGCGTCGGGTTGGCGTGGTGATCCGAGTGACGCTGCAGCTGGTAGAGCAACAGGTTGGTGACCACGTGGTTCGAGTTCCACGAGTGGCGCGGCTGGCAGCGTTCGTAGCGGCCATCGGCAAGCTTCTGGCGGGCCAGACCGTAGTGCTCGAGATAATTCACGACTTCGAGCAGCGACGCCCCGTAAACCGCCTGGACGACGAGGAAGACCAGCGCCGGCCAGCCGAGCCAGGCCGTCAGCGCCGCGAACAGCACAACGGTCATGCTCCAGGCCTGCAGGTTCTCGTTGCCCAGCGACCACACCGGCTTGCCGAGGCGCGTCAGGCGCTCGGCCTCGATCTTCCAGGCCGACTTCAGGCTGCCCGCGAACGTGCGCGGCAGGAACCGGTACAGCGTCTCGCCCATCGCCGAGCTGGCCGGATCAAGCGGTGTCGCCACATGCTTGTGATGACCCTTGTTGTGCTCGACGAAGAAGTGGCCGTAGGCGACCGGCGCCAGGGTGAGCTTGGCCATCCAGCGTTCGAGGCTGTTGGTCTTGTGGCCCAGTTCGTGTGCGGTGTTGATGCCGACACCGTTGATGACGCCGGTGGACAGCAGCACGCCGAGCATCTGGAACCAGGCCAGATCCTGGGTCATCACCACCCAGGCGCCGAGGGCGGTGACGGCGTACTGCGCCGGCACATAGGCGAACACGATGTTGCGATACCAAACGTCCTGCTCGAGCCCGGCCACCGCCGACTCCGGCGCGTTGACCGGATCAGTGCCGATCATCCAGTCGAGCACCGGCGCGATGCCGTACAGCAGCACGAAGCCGACCCAGCACAGCAGGGTGGTCAGCAGCGCACCGCTGGCGAACGGCACGGCGGCAAGACCGGCGAGCACGAGCACCGGCAGCGCCGGGCTCATCAGCCACCAGTAACGCTTGCCGTCCTGCCAGTTTGCCGCTGCTTGCGCCGGGTTCGCGATGCTTGCCATGTGCTGCCTCCTCGTTGCGTTGCGCCGGGTCAGGAAGACCGGCGGCTGCGGTTTGCGATGGCAGGCAGTCTGCCGATCACGCGCCCTCGCAGCCGGTCATTTCTTGACAGGACACGGTCATTTTCCGACAGTGTCTTGGGTGCTGAAGTTGATCGAGCGTCAGACCATCGCGAGGAGAAACTCGATGCCACAAGTCGACCGTGCCCTGCCGGCGCGTTACTCCGGCCGCCTGCTGGAACTGCTGCAGACCCAGGGCGTGCCGATCGCGCCGCTGATCGACGGCCTCGGCCTCGATCCCGCGACGCTGGATGATCCCGACGCGACCCTGCGGTTATCGCAGGTCGATACCCTCATCGATCGCATCGTCGCCAGCACCGGGCGCCTCGACTGGGGTTTCGACCTCGGCCAGCGGCTGCGCCTGACCTCGCATCAGATCCTCGGCTACGGCCTGCTCGCCAGCCCGACGCTGGGCTACGCGATGCAGATGCTGTCGCGCTATTTCTCGCTGGCCACACCCACCTTCCGCGTGCGGTTCCGGCGCGACAGCCAGCACGGCAGCTTTCTGCTGGTGCCGTCGCTGCCGATGAGCCACGCCTGCCTGGTGTTCCATACCGACGCCATCGCCACCGCCGTCGATCTGGTGCTGCACGAACTGCTGGGCGAACGCATGCCGCGCTACGAGCTGCACTTCGCGCTCGATCTGCCGCACCAGCAGCGCTACGCGGTGCTGGCCGACGCCCGCTGCCGCTTCGGAGTCGGCGACATGGCCGGCCTGCGCATGCGCTTCCCGATCGCACTGATCGACGAGCCGCTGTCGCTGGCCGATGCCGCCGCGCTCAAGGCCGCCGAGGCGCGCTGCGAAGCGACGTTCCAGCGGGTGATCGCCAGCGGCCAGGTCGCCGACTGGGTGCGGATGATGTTGCGCGAATCGAGCAACGGCCTGCCCTCGCTGGAGGAACTGGCGCATACGCTGAATCTGTCGTCGCGCACCCTGGATCGCCATCTGAAAGCAGAAGGCGCCGGCTTCCGCGCGCTGGCTGCCGACATCATTGTCGACAAGGCCCGCGTCCTGCTCTCACAAGGCCATTCGGTAACCGCCGTCGCCTACGAGCTGGGCTACACCGATGCCTCGAACTTCGCACGCGCCTTTCGCCGCGCCACCGGCACCAGCCCGGGGGCTACCGTCAGCGTCAGCTGAGCAGGACTCAAGTGTTAGACGACATCGGCGGCGCCAGATCCTCCAGCGAGCGTCGTTCCGCCGCCAGACCCCAGCGCCAGGCGACGCCAGCGGCGATGATCATCAGCACAGCGCCGAAGCCGTAGCCGGCGGCGATCGCGCTGCGTTCGCCGGTGCCGATCAGGCTGCCGAACAGCCAGGGTCCGGCGATACCGCCGACCGCCGTGCCGAGCATGTAGAACACCGCGATCGCCAGCGCGCGCACTTCCAGCGGGAAGCTCTCACCGACGGTGAGATACGCAGAACTCGCGGCGGCCGAGGCGAAGAAGAACACTACCGACCAGGCGATGGTCTGCTGCATGGCGTTCAGCACACCGTTGACGAACAACACGGCAGTGACGGCGAGCAGAACGCCGGACGCGGCGTAGGTGAAGGCGATCATCTGCCGCCTGCCGATCGAATCGAACAGGCCGCCGAGCAGCAGCGGACCGAGAAAATTGCCGGCGGCGAACGGCAGGATGTACAGACCGATGCGGTCGGACGGCACGCCGAAGAAGGTGCTCAGCACCAGCGCGTAGGTGAAGAAGATCGCGTTGTAGAAGAACGCCTGCGAACTCATCAGGACCAGTGCGACGGTGGTGCGTTGCGGATAGTCGCGGATCAGGCTGCGCATCAGCGCCACGATGCCGAAGCCGGAGTCGCGAATGCGCAGGCTCACCGTCGGCAGCGGCTCGGTGATCGGCGGCGCCGCGGCCATGCGCTCGATGTGCTCGACAATCGCCGTGGCTTCGTCGATGCGGCCGCGGGTCATCAGCCAGCGCGGGCTCTCTGGCACGAAGCTGCGCAGAAACAGGATGATCAGCCCCAGCACCGCGCCAATGCCGAAGGCGACGCGCCAGCCCATGTCCGGCGGCAGGAAACCCGGCTGCAGCAGGCCGACCGCGCCGACCGCGCCCAGGGCCGCGCCGATCCAGAAGCTGCCGTTGATCACCAGGTCGGTGTGTCCGCGATAGCGCGCCGGCACCAGTTCCTGGATCGCAGAATTGATCGCCGAGTATTCACCACCGATGCCGGCGCCGGTAAAGAAGCGGCAGATCAGAAAGACCGTCAGATTCTGCGAGAACGCGGTGGCAGCGGTGGCGACGAGATAGACCAGCAAAGTGACCGTAAACAGTTTCTTGCGCCCCAGCCGGTCCGCCAGCCAGCCGAACAGCAGCGCACCGAGCACGGCGCCAAGCACGTAGGCGCTGGCGCTCAAACCCACCTGCGCGTCGGTCATCCGCAGCGCCGGGCTGGACTTGAGCGCGCCGGACACCGAGCCAGCGAGCGTCACTTCGAGGCCGTCGAGTATCCAGGTAATGCCCAGCGCGACAACGACCAGGGTATGGAAACGCGACCAGGACAAGCGGTCGAGCCGAGCGGGAATGTCAGTGACCAGGACGTCGGAGCGAACCGCCGCGGGCACTTGCAGGCTGGGTGATACGGAGGGCACGGCGATCTGCCTGGGTCGGATAGGGACCTCTTAGCGACCGTATCGAGGCGGCTGCGTTCCCGGTCAGTGCCAGACGGCGCTCGCGACGCCGCGCGCCCGCACTCAGGCCGCGACCGAGATCGGCTCGACAGACCGCGCTTCGCTGGCTTTCGACTGCAGCTCGTACTCGGCCAGGTTCAGCTCGGCCACCTGCTTCGCGTACTCGTTCATGTAGCCGACCCAGCTGACCGTGTTGCGGCCGTCGGCGGTGATGTACCAGCTCTGGCAGCCGGTCTCGTAGACCGAATCTTCCTTGCTGCGCCGGCGCAGCATCAGGTTGTAGTCGCCAATGATGCCGGGCTTGACGTCGAGCCAGTCCAGGCGTTCTTTGCTCAGCGCCTGCACCGCCTGGGTCACGTATTTCGCCTGGGCTTCGAGCATGTAGATGATCGAGCCGGCGCCGAGATTGGTGTTCGGGCCGTAAAGAATGAACAGGTTCGGGAAGCCGGACACGGTCATGCCCATGTAGGCCTCTGCCCCGCCCTGCCAGCGTTCGTTCAGGCTCAGGCCGTCGCGGCCGGTGATCTGCATCGGCGCCAGGAAGCCGGTGGCCTCGAAGCCGGTGCCGTAGATGATGGTGTCGACCTGGCGATGCGTTCCATCGTTGGCGATCACACCGGTCGCCGTGATCTCGCGAATGCCGTCGGTGACCAGATCGACGTTCGCCGCGGTCAGCGCCGGCAGCCATTCGTTGGACAACAGCACGCGCTTGCAGCCGATCGCGTAGTCGGGCATCAGCTTCGCGCGCATCGCCGGGTCCTTGACCTGCCAGTTCATCAGGAACCTGGCGGCGTTGCGGAAGATCGCCGTCGCCGGCTTGTTGAAGCGCGACTGACGCTGGAGTGCGGAGCCCAGGAACTCGAACCACCAGAAGATCCGCTTGCGATCGAGCGTGTGCAGCACCGGCAGCTTGTCGAGCAGGAAGCGCTCGAAAGCGTTGAACTTGCGATCGACCTTCGGCACCGTCCAGCCCGGCGAGCGCTGGTAGACATCCATATGGCCGACGATCGGCTGGATCGCCGGCACGAACTGCACCGAACTCGGGCCGGTGCCGATCACCGCCACTTTCTTGCCGGCGAAGTCGAGGTCATGCCGCCAGCGCGCCGAATGGAAAGCCTGGCCCTGAAACGTTTCGGCACCGGGAATCTTCGGAATCTGCGGCTTGTGCAACTGGCCGACCGAGGACACCAGCACGTTCGCTTCGGCCGTCGAGCCATCGGCGAAGTGCAAGGTCCAGAGGCCGCGCGTTTCGTCGAAGTTCGCCGCCGTCATCTCCTTGCCGAAGCGGATGTGCT
>NZ_CAISIQ010000402.1 GCF_903885465.1 uncultured Nevskia sp. | reverse complement strand
GTTTGCAACCAAGGGGCTGCAGGGGGTTCTGCGCGCCACGATTTCTCCAACGGGCGCCGCACTGATGCTGTTGAGTGGTACTGCACAGGCCACTGATTCACTCGCCGATCTGCCGTCGAAGCTGGCCGGCGGCAAGACCAATCTCGATGTCCGTCTGCGTTACGAGGCGCTCAATCTGTCCGATCCGCTGGCGGCACCGATCACCGAAAACACGGCGCAGGCGACCACCATCCGCGTCCGCCTCGGCTATACGACGGCGGCCTGGAACGAGCTCGACGGCCAGCTGGAATACGAGGGCGTCGATACCCTCGGCGACGATCGCTACAACTCGCTGCGCAACGGCCGCAGCACTTACCCGGTGATCGCCGATGCCCAGGTGCACGAGGTCAATCAGGCCTGGCTGCGCTATGCCGGCCTGCCGAAAACGCAGATCAAGTACGGCCGCCAGCGAATCAATTTCGACAACCAGCGCTTCGTTGGCGGCGTCGCCTGGCGGCAGGACGAGCAGACCTTCGATGCCGCGCTGCTGACCACCACCCTGATCCCGAAGACCACAGTCACCTACGCGCATCTCGACCGAGTCAACTCGTTCCGCAACTTCGCGATCGAAGGTCGCAATGTCGATCGTCTCGATATCGACGGTCATCTGATGAATGTGTCGACGCAGGTCATCGACAAGACTCTGAAGCTGACCGGCTACGGCTATTTCCTGGACTTCGGCACGGTGCCCGGCGGTGCTGTCGGCCGGCTGCTGAACAACAACCAGACCTATGGCCTGCGTGCCACCGGCACGGTGCCAGTGCAAGCCTTCACGCTCGGCTATTCGCTGGAATATGCGATCCAGCAAGGCTGGCGCGGCTCGCCGGATCACGACATGCGCTACGGCCTCGCCGAAGCCGTGGTCGGCTGGAAGATGCTCAAAGCAACGGCCGGTTATGAAGCCCTGGGCGGCAACGGCATCTCCAGTTTCCAGACGCCATTGGCGACCACGCATGCCTTCGACGGCTGGGCCGACCAGTTCCTGATCACGCCGGTCGGCGGCCTGCATCGCCTGTATGCCTCGGCCTGCGCGACGGTGGCGAAGGCCAGCCTGACCGCCGTCTATCACGACTTCTTGGCTGATGCCGGTGGCGCCCACTACGGCAATGAAGTCGATCTGCTGGCCAGTTATCCGGTACTCGCCAATTTCACCGTGTTCGCCAAGTTCGCCGCTTACTTCGCCGATGAGTTTCCGGTGGTTGCCGGCCAGGCCACCAACGTCAAGCGCGGCTGGCTCTACGCCGAATACAAGTTCTGAGCGCGCGATGAGCACGCCCCAACACAGCCCGTCCGTTCCGGTGCAAGGCGATCAAGCCGCATCGAGCTGCGCACCGTTGTTGGGCGTCGCGCACTTCAAGAATCGGCAAATCCGCTTGCAAGTCTCTGTTTGAACAGGCCGTAAACAAACGGCACAGCCTTTGCTACCGACTGACTCACGTGGTTAACGGCGATCACGTGAGCATCTCTTGGCGGCCAATGGCGACCGCAGACCTCACGTTATCCATTGGAGCAACCATGTCCGTTCCCACGTCTCCCGCCTATCTCGCCAAGGCGACCAAAGTCGCACTCAGCGACTTCTCTTCTCCTGCCATGCGCGCCTTCCATCTGACCTGGATGGCGTTCTTCGTCTGCTTCTTCGCCTGGTTCGCCTGCGCCCCGTTGATGCCGATCATCAAGGGCGAATTCGGGCTGACCAAGGACCAGATCGCCAACATCAATATCGCGGCCGTCGCCGTCACCATCCTGGTGCGCCTGGTCATCGGCCCGCTCTGCGATCGCTACGGCCCACGCAAGGCCTACACCGGCCTGCTGCTGTTCGGCGCCATTCCGGTGTTCGGCGTGGCGTCTGCACAGAGCTATGAAAGCTTCCTGTTCTTCCGTCTGGCGATCGGTGCGATCGGCGCCAGCTTCGTGATCACGCAGTACCACACCAGCGTGATGTTCGCGCCGAACGTGGTCGGCACCGCGAACGCCGCAGCCGCGGGCTGGGGCAATTCCGGTGGCGGTGCCACGCAGACCCTGATGCCGCTGATCGTCGTCGCCCTCGCCTTGTTCGGTGTCGAGCAGGCCGGTGGCTGGCGGATCGCGCTGCTGGTGCCGGGCGTGCTGATGCTGGTGATGGCCTGGGCGTACTGGAAGTTCACGCAGGACTGCCCGGCCGGCAATTACGACACCTTGCGCGCCACCGGCCTGATGCCGGACACCGGCAAGAAGGTCGGCATGACCAGCTTCAAGCGCGCTTGCGGCAACTATCGCGTCTGGCTGCTGTTCGTCACTTACGGCGCCTGCTTCGGCGTCGAGATCTTCATCCACAACGTGGCGGCGCTGTATTACGTCGAGCGCTTCGGCCTCAGCTTGAAAGCCGCTGGTTTCGCGGCCGGCACCTTCGGCCTGCTGGCCTTGTTCGCCCGTGCACTCGGCGGCATCGCCAGCGATCGCATCGCCAAGGTGAAGGGCCTCGATGGCCGCACCCTGCTGCTGTTCGTGCTGATGGTCGGCGAAGGTCTGGGCCTGCTCTGGTGGGCGCAGATGGATCACGTCGCCCTCGCCATCGTCGCGATGCTGACCTTCGGTCTGTTCACCCACATGGCCTGCGGCGCGACCTACGCGCTGGTGCCGTTCATCGATCGCAATGCGCTCGGCGGCGTGGCCGGAATCATCGGCGCCGGCGGCAATGTCGGTGCGGTAGCGGCCGGCTTCCTGATGAAAGCCTCGCCGAACACCCAGAGCTGCCTGCTGATCCTCAGCGGCCTGGTCACGGTGTCCGCCGTCTGTGCCATCGCGGTGCGCTTCACCGCCGAGCACAAGACGCAGGAACAGGCCTTGTTCGAGCAGGCGGTGGCGGAGCGGCAATCGCTGGCAGCTTGAGTTTTTGTTTCTTCCCCATGGACGGGGAAGGAGCACGGCAAAGCAAAACTGCAACACAACCAATAACAAGAGACTCACGCATGAAACTCGTCGTCATCGGCAACGGCATGGTTGGCCACAAGCTGCTCGAAGAGCTGGCCGACGCACCCAACCTCGCCATCACCGTGCTCTGCGAAGAGCCACGCCCGGCCTACGATCGCGTGCACCTGTCGGAATTCTTCAGCGGCAAGACCGCGGACGATCTGTCGCTGGTCACGCCGGGCTTCTTCGATCGCGCCAACATCACGCTCAAGCTCAACGCCAAGGCGGTGGGCATTGATCGCGCCGCGAAGCTCGTGCAGCTCGAAGATGGCGAGACCGTGCCTTACGACCAGCTGGTGCTGGCCACCGGCTCCTATCCGTTCGTGCCGCCGGTCACCGGCCGCGATCGCAATGGCTGTCTGGTCTATCGCACGATCGAAGATCTGGAAGCGATGACCGAATGGGGCAAGAAGTCCAAGGTCGGCGTCGTTGTCGGCGGCGGCCTGCTGGGTCTGGAATGCGCGAAGGCGCTGAAGGACATGGGCCTGCAAACGCATGTCGTCGAGTTCGCACCGCGCCTGATGACCGTGCAGGTCGATGACATGGGCGGCCGCCTGCTGAGGCGCAAGATCGAAGCGATGGGTGTGCAGGTGCACACCGGCAAGAACACGCTGGAAATCACCGATGGTGCAGGCCTCGGCGTCGGTGGCCGCCATGCGATGAAGTTCGCCGATGGCAGCCAGCTGCAGACCGACATGATCGTGTTCTCGGCCGGCATCCGGCCGCGCGATGAGCTGGCCAGAGTCGCCGGGCTGATCCGCGGTGAGCGCGGCGGCATCCTGATCGACAACCAGTGCAAGACCTCCGATCCGAGCATCTATGCGATCGGTGAATGCGCGCTGTGGCAAGGCAAGATTTTTGGCCTGGTGGCGCCCGGTTACGACATGGCGCGCATCGTCGCCAAGCAGATCGTTGCCGGTGATGCCGCCGCATCCGCACCGCAGTTCAACGGCGCCGACATGAGCACCAAGCTGAAACTGCTCGGTGTCGACGTCGCCTCTATCGGCGATGCCCAGGGCACGACGCCCGGCAGCCTCACCTATCTGTTCAACGACGACGTCGCCGGCCACTACAAGAAGCTGGTGGTGACCGCTGACGGCAAGCAGCTGATCGGCGCGGTGCTGGTCGGCGAAGCCAACGACTACGGCACCCTGCTGCAGATGGCGCTGAACGGCATTCCGCTGCCGGCGCAGCCGGAATCGCTGATCCTGCCGAGCGTGGAAGGCGGCTCGAAAGGCATCGGCATCGACATGCTGCCGGCGACGGCGTCGATCTGCTCCTGCAACAACGTGTCGAAAGGCGATCTCTGTTCTGCGATCGAAGGCGGCGCGACCAGCCTCGGCGCACTGAAGAAATGCACCAAGGCGGCGACCTCCTGCGGCGGCTGTCTGCCGCTGGTCAAGCAGGTACTCGATGCCGAGTTGAAGAAGTCCGGCGTGCTGGTGCTGAATCACCTCTGCGAGCACTTCGCGCACTCACGCCAGGAGTTGTTCCATCTGGTCAAGGTCGGCGGTCAGAAGACTTTCGACGAAACCATCCTCGCTCACGGCAAGGGCCGCGGTTGTGATGTCTGCAAGCCGACCGTTGCCTCGATCGTCGCCAGCTGCTGGAACGAGCACGTGCTCAAGCCCAAGCACGCTTCGGTGCAGGACACCAACGACTACTACCTCGCCAACATCCAGAAGGACGGTACCTACTCCGTGGTGCCGCGCATTCCGGGTGGCGAGATCACGCCGGACAAGCTGATCGTCATCGGCCAGGTCGCCAAGGATTACGGCCTGTACACCAAGATCACCGGTGGCCAGCGCATCGATCTGTTCGGCGCGAGAGTCGAGCAGTTACCGGAAATCTGGGGGGCCTTGGTCGCCGCCGGTTTCGAGTCCGGCCATGCCTATGGCAAGAGCCTGCGCACGGTGAAATCCTGCGTCGGCAGCACTTGGTGCCGCTATGGCGTGCAGGACTCGGTGACCATGGCGATCAGGATCGAGGAGCGTTATCGCGGCCTGCGTTCTCCGCACAAGATCAAGATGGCGGTTTCCGGCTGCACCCGCGAATGTGCCGAAGCGCAGAGCAAGGACGTCGGCGTGATCGCCACCGAAAAGGGCTGGAATCTGTACGTCGCCGGCAACGGCGGCATGAAGCCGCGCCATGCCGAACTGCTGGCCAGCGATGTCGACGATGAAACGCTGATCAAGCTGATCGATCGCTTCCTGATGCTCTATATCCGCACCGGCGATCGCCTGCAGCGCACGGCGACCTGGATCGAGAATCTCGAAGGTGGCTTGAGCTACGTGAAGAAGGTGGTCATCGAGGATTCGCTGGGCCTCTGCGCCGAGCTGGAAGCCGACATGGCGCGCCAGGTGGAAACCTATGAATGCGAGTGGAAGAAGGCGATCACCACGCCAGAAACCCTGAAGCGCTTCAGCCATTTCGTGAACTCGAAGGAGGCCGACGCCAACATTCAGTTCGTCGACGAGCGCGGCCAGATCCGGCCGAAATCAGCGCTCGAGAAGAAGCTTGAGGTGGCACCGTGACCGACGCTGCCAGCTGGACCTTCGTCTGCCATCGCGACGACATCGTGCCGAACACCGGCGTCTGCGCGAAGGTCGGCGATGCGCAGGTCGCGGTGTTCCGGGTCGTGGCGCCCGATGGCACCGAGGACGGGCCAGACAACGGAATATTTGCGATCGACAATTTCGACGTCCGCTCGCAGGCCAACGTGCTGAGCCGCGGCCTGATCGGCGAGCTGAGCACCGAAACCGGCCCGGCGCTGGTCGTCGCCTCGCCGGTCTACAAGAACCATCTGTGCCTGAAGACCGGGCGTTGCCTGGAAGACGAAGCCTGGTCGGTGAAGGCCTGGGCCGTGGCTTGTGGCGACGATGGCGCGATCATGGTGCGGGCGTCGTGAGTGCTGGCGATGGTCTCCTTCCCCCGCGTGCGGGGGAAGGAGCGAAGCCGAAGCGTCAACGCCTGGTCGTCATCGGCAACGGCATGTCTGGCATCCGCACGGTCGAGGAACTGCTGAAGCTCGAACCGGATGCCTTCGACATCACCGTGTTCGGCGCCGAGCCACACGGCAATTACAACCGCATCCTGCTGTCGCCGGTACTGGCCGGCGAGAAGCTGTTCGAGGACATCGTCACCCACGATCGTGCCTGGTATGCCCGCAACGGGATCACGCTGCACAGCGGCGACATGGTCACGGCGATCGATCGCCGGCGCCGGGTCGTGGTCGCTGCCAGCGGCCTCGAAGTGCCCTATGACCGCCTGCTGATCGCCACCGGTTCGCGTCCGTTCGTGATTCCGGTACCCGGCCACACGCTGCCCGGCGTCATCGCCTTCCGCGATATCCACGATGTGGAATCAATGCTGACTGCAGCCCGCAATCATCGCCATGCGGTGGTCATCGGCGGCGGCCTGCTCGGGCTCGAAGCGGCGAACGGTTTGCTGCGCCAGGGCATGAACGTCAGCGTCGTCCACGTGATGGACAGCCTGATGGAACGCCAGCTCGACAAGCCGGCCGCGAAGCTGCTGAAGACCGCACTCGAAAAGCGCGGCATGCGCTTTCTGCTCGAAGCGAACACCGCCGAGATCGTCGGCAGTGAGCGAGTCACGTCGATCAAGTTCAAGGATGGCAGCGAGATCGCCGCCGATCTGGTGGTGATGGCGGTCGGCATCCGGCCGAATGTCGAACTGGCGAAAGCCGCCGGCCTGCATGTCGAGCGGGCGATCGTCGTCGACGACAGCCTGCAAAGCCTCAGCGACCCGCGCATCTACGCTGTTGGCGAATGCGTGCAGCACCGCAAGAACGTCTATGGCCTGGTCGCACCGCTGTGGGAACAGGCCAAGGTCTGTGCCGCGCATCTCGCCGGCCTCGGCCATCGCCGTTATTCGGGCTCGGTGACTGCCACACGCCTGAAAGTCACCGGCATCGACCTGTACTCGGCCGGCGATTTCATCGGTGACAAGGACAGCGAAGACCTGGTGCTGCGCGATCCCGGCCGCGGCGTCTACAAGCGCCTGGTGCTGAAGGGCGGCTGCATCGTCGGCGTGGTGCTTTACGGCGAAGTCAGCGATGGGCCCTGGTATTTCGAATTGATGCAGAAGCGGGTCGACATCAGCGCGCTGCGCCAGCGTCTGCTGTTCGGACGCGGTTACTGCGAGCCTCAGGCGGCATGATGGCTGGATCGGCGTGCGCTTTCGAAAGTGCCTTGAATGGCACTTTCGAGCGTCGATCCAGCGGGCGGCAGCCCTCGGGGAGCAGCGCCGACACGGCGGCATGGGCGTGCCGCCCTACCAAACAGATGAACCTGAATTGATGATGGATGGAAGCACGCCCGAGGCACGTGAAGTAGCAACCACTTGTCCCTATTGCGGGACCGGCTGCGGGGTGATTGCCCGCGTGTCGGCTACGGGTGTGACGACAGTGGCCGGCGATGCCCTGCACCCGACCAACTACGGCCGCCTGTGCGTCAAGGGCGCAGCGCTCGGCGAAACCATGCTGCCGAAGGGCCGGCTGCTCTATCCCGCACGTCGAGAAGCCGATGGCTTCCAGCGCGTGAGCTGGGACAGCGCGCTCGATCAGGTTGCCACCGGCTTCCAGAAAATCATCGAAGAGCACGGCCCGGGCAGCGTGGCCTGGTACGTCTCCGGCCAGTTGCTGACCGAGGACTATTACGTCGCCAACAAGCTGGTCAAAGGCTTCGTCGGCACCGCCAACATCGATACCAATTCGCGGCTGTGCATGTCCTCTGCCGTCGCCGGCCACAAGCGCGCGTTCGGCGAGGACATCGTGCCGGTGTCCTACGAAGATCTGGAGCTGGCCGACCTCGTGGTACTGGTCGGCTCGAACACCGCCTGGTGCCATCCGATCCTGTTCCAGCGGCTGGTCAAGGCGCGCGAGCGGCGGCCGGAGATGAAGCTGGTGGTCATCGATCCGCGCCGCACCGCGACCAGCGAGATGGCCGATCTCCATCTGCCAGTCCGTCCGGGCACCGATGTCTGGCTGTTCAACGGCCTGATGAGCTTCCTGCACCAGCATGGCGTGGTCGATACCGCGTTCGTCGACGGCCATACCTCAGGCCTCGCGCGGGCGATGGCGATTGCCGACAACACCGCTGGCGATCTGCGTTCGGTGGCCGCGCAATGCAAGTTGCAGGAATCGGTGCTCGCCGAGTTCTACCGGCTGTTCGCGCGCAGCGCGAAAGTGATCACCGCGTTCTCGATGGGCGTCAACCAGTCGTCGAGCGGCACCGACAAGGTCAACGCGATCATCAACTGCCATCTGCTGACCGGCCGCATCGGCAAGCCGGGGGCCGGGCCGTTCTCGATCACCGGCCAGCCGAATGCCATGGGCGGCCGCGAAGTCGGCGGCTTGTCGAACATGCTGGCCGCGCATCTCGATCTCGATGCGCCTGCCCACCGCAAGCTGGTGCAGAGCTTCTGGCAGAGCCCGGCGATCGCCGACAAGCCTGGCCTGAAAGCCGTCGACCTGTTCGATGCGATCGACTCAGGCCAGGTCAAGGCGGTGTGGATCATGGCGACCAATCCGGTGGTCAGCCTGCCCGATGCCGACAAGGTCAAGCGCGCGCTCGCCAAGTGCGAGCTGGTGGTGGTTTCCGATGTGATGGCCGACACCGACACCACCGCCTACGCCCACGTGCTGCTGCCCGCACAGGGCTGGGGCGAAAAGGACGGCACGGTCACCAACAGCGAGCGCTGCATCTCGCGTCAACGCGCTTTTCTTCCAGCGGCCGGCGAGGCTAAACCGGACTGGTGGGCGCTCTCCGAAGTGGCGCGGCGCTGGGGTTACGGCGCGCAGTTCCCGTATCAATCGGCGGACGAGATCTTCGACGAGCATGCGCGGCTGACAGCGTCCGGCAACGATGACGCAGGATCACCGCGCTATCTGAACCTGTCCGGCCTGATTGGTCTGGGCAAGAGCGCTTACGACGCCTTGCAGCCGATTCGCTGGCCGGTCGCGGCCGCGTCGACGGCAGTCTTCGCCGACGGCCGCTATTACACGCCGGACCGCCGCGCCCGCTTCGTGCCGACCACGCCGCAGATGCCGGGCCGGCGGCTCGATGACGACTATCCGCTGGTGCTGAACACCGGCCGCGTGCGCGATCACTGGCACACCATGACCCGCACCGGCCTGGCGCCAAGGCTGGCGACCCACGTCTCCGAACCCTTCGTCGATCTGCATCCGCAGGACGCACTGCTCTGCGGCGTGCGCGAGCACGAGCTGGCGCGGGTGTCCTCGGCGCACGGCAGTTGCGTGGTTCGGGTACGGATGTCCGGCGAGATGCCGCGCAAGAGCGTGTTCGTGCCGATTCACTGGAACGCGCAGTTCGCGTCGGACGCGCGAGTCGGCGCGCTGGTCAATCCGGTGGTCGATCCGGTGTCCGGCGAGCCGGAATTCAAGCACACCCCGGTAAGGGTGGAACCGTTCCTGGTCGCCTGGCATGGCTTTGTCTTGAGTCGCGACGGCGATCTGAAATCGTTGACCGCCGACGCAGCCTGGTGGACGAAGATCACCGGTGACGGCTACACCCGCCACGAACTCGCCGGCCGGCGCAGCGATGCCAGCTGGGCCAGCCGCGCCAGAGCGATGCTCGGCGCTGGCGAAGACGCCGATTGGCTCGAGTACGAAGACAGCACCGCCAACATCTATCGCGCCGCATTGATCGTCGGCCGCCGCATCGAGGCCTGCCTGTTCGTCTCGCCGCGTCCGGATCTGCCCTCGCGTGCCTGGCTGTCGAGCCTGTTCGCCAAGGAGCAACTCGAAACGGCCGACCGCATCGGCCTGCTGGTCGGTGAACCGCTGGCCCGTGGCGACGATGCCGGCGCCACCGTCTGCTCTTGCTACGGCGTCGGCCGCAAGACCATCGAGGCGGCGGTCAGAGGTGGTTGTGCAACACCGGCCGAGCTGGGGGCGAAGCTGAAATGCGGCACCAACTGCGGCTCCTGCGTGCCGGAGCTGAAAGGCATCATCTCGGAGCTGCGCGCGCAGGCGCTCGCCAAGGCCTGAGTCAGGGCCTGTCAACAGCTGCTTTGGTCGCTGCGGCGGAGGTCGTTTTTGCCCAGTGCAACGAACGAGGAGCGGGCAATGGCCGACCCATTGGCGCGACGAGTAAGGCAGCAATGGGCAAAAACGATCCCGCCCCTTCGGGTTGCGGCCAAAAAGTCGCCGGGACTTCGTTGCGAACCTTGACCATAGGTAAGCTATGACCTGCGGTTCGCGCCTCGCCCGGCGGCTTTTTGACTCGCAACGCAGCGACCAAAGCAGCTGTTGACAGGCCCAACGAGGCGTAAAAAAACCGGTCCCGCTTGCGCAGAACCGGCCAAGTTCCAACCCCTGGGTGAACCACAGGACTCGGCAAACGCGACATGCCGAACCCTGGGTAAATCATCGGGACCCAGCGCCGCGGCCAATAGGGCCGCGCGTCCCTTATTCATGACCATGTGTACGGACGAGGGGTGATGAGCGGATGCAGGCCGGCGATGAACGCGCCGCGCCGCGAGTTTCCTGTTCGCGACCCGGTGCTATCCTTTTTCCCGATCTCCCCGCCCCTTGGTTCAGGCCCGTACTCCCATGCACAAGACGATCGCTGCTTGCGGGTTCGGTCTGATCATCGCTGTGCTGCCGGTGTCGGCCGACGTGCTGACGCTGCCGGCGACTCCATCCACCGACACGAGCGTCGATCTGCCCGCACGTGGCGAAGTGCAATCGAAAGTGCTGAAGCACTACGGCGAACCGAAGCTTCGCCATGCCGCCGTCGGTGGCAGTTCGCCGGCCCAGCCTCGGATCACGCGCTGGGACTACGCAGGCTTTTCAGTGTTCTTCGAGAACGATCACGTCGTCGACGCCGTGGTCCCGGATCGGCCGGCGCCGCTGTTCAATACCAACGAACTGTCGGCTGGCGGCTGAGAGCTTCCGCGGAGCGTCATGCGGACCTGAGATAATCAGGCTTCGCATCCGCCCCCGAATTCCGCATGAGCCACCGTCAGACCCTGCCGCCCGAGTGGGCGCCCCAAGCCGCCGTGATGCTGACCTGGCCGCGCCGTGACGGGGATTTCGCTCGTCACTTCGATGCCGTCGAGCGCAACTTCATCGCCATTGCCGTCGCCATCGGCCGCTATCAGGGCCTGCACGTCAATGTGGCCGACGGTGCCGATGCGCTGCAGGCGCGGCTGATCGAAGCCGGCGTACCGCGCGAGCGGCTGATCGTCCATGAAGTGGCGAACGATGACGTCTGGGCCCGCGACCATGGGCCGATCACGGTCCGGCGCGGCACGGGTTTCGTCCATCTCGATTTCACCTTCAACGGCTGGGGCAACAAGTTTTCCGCCACCCGCGACAACGCCCTCACCCGCAAGCTCGATCAGTACGGCGCTTGGTCGGCGCCCGTGGAAACGCTCGACTTCGTGCTCGAAGGCGGCGCGCTGGAGGTCGATGGTCACGGCACCCTGCTGACCACCGAGCGCTGTCTGCTCGCCGATACCCGCAACCCGCATTTGAACCGTGAGCAGATCGAAGCACTGCTGAAAGACCAGCTCGGCCTCGACCGCGTGCTGTGGCTGAAACATGGCGACCTGATCGGCGACGATACCGACGGCCACATCGACACCATCGCCCGCTACTGCGACGCGACGACGATCGCCTACCAGGCCTGCGAGGACGAAGCCGACGAGCACTACGCCGATCTCGCCGCGATGGCCGAGGAACTTCGGGCGCTGCGCGACTGGCAGGGCAAGCCGTACAAGCTGGTCGGCCTGCCGCTGCCGAAGCCGATCTTCGATGCCGACGATGGCCGGCGCCTGCCGGCCGGCTATGCGAACTTCCTGATTCTCAACGGTGCGGTGCTGGTGCCGGTCTACGGTCAGGCGCTGGACGAGGAAGCGCTGTCCCGCCTGCGGCCGCTGTTCCCGGATCGCGAGGTGATCGGCATCGACTGCAATGCCCTGATCCAGCAGTACGGCGGCCTGCATTGCGTGACCATGCAGCTGCCGGCCCACTGAGAGACGCAATGACGACGAAGACCAAGAACCTGAGAGTCGGCCTGGTCCAGCAAGCCTGTTCCAGCGATCGGGCGATCAGCATTGCCGCCAGCGAAGCCGGCGTTCGTGAAGCCGCCGCGCAGGGCGCGCAGCTGGTGATGCTTCAGGAACTGCATACCGGCCTGTACTTCTGCCAGCACGAATCGACCGATCTGTTCGACCTTGCCGAAAGCATTCCCGGACCATCGACCGAATGGCTGGGCGGGCTCGCGAAGGAATTGGGCATCGTACTGGTCGGCTCGCTGTTCGAGCGTCGCGCGCCAGGGCTTTATCACAACACCGCGGTGGTGATGGAGCGTGACGGCACCCTGGCCGGCAAGTACCGGAAGATGCACATCCCGGACGATCCGGGCTACTACGAGAAGTTCTATTTCACGCCGGGGGACCTGGGTTTCGAGCCGATCCAGACCAGCGTCGGCAAGCTCGGCCTGCTGGTCTGCTGGGATCAGTGGTATCCGGAAGCCGCGCGACTGATGGCGCTGGCCGGGGCCGATCTGCTGCTCTACCCGACCGCAATCGGCGCCAATCCGGCTGATCCCTTCGAGGAGCGCGAGCGGCAGCGTGAAGCCTGGGTGACGATCCAGCGTTCGCATGCGGTGGCCAACGGCCTGCCGGTACTGGTTGCCAACCGCATCGGCTACGAGCCGGACCCGAGTGCGCTGACCGAAGGTGCGAAGTTTTGGGGCACCAGCTTCGTCGCCGGGCCGCAGGGCGAGTTCCTGGCCCGGGCCGGCACCGAGGACGCCGAGGTGCTGGTCGTCGACATCGATATGGCGCGTTCCGAGAACGTGCGCCGCTGGTGGCCGTTCCTGCGCGATCGCCGCATCGAGGCCTATGGCGATCTGCTCAAGCGCTTTCGCGATTAGCGTTCATGGTGACGAGGCATGACAGTTGTCATGACGCTTCGCTGACGCACTGAACTGCTCACGGCGCCAGGCAGGCTCTAGTCTTTCCGCAACAACGGAGG
>NZ_CAISIQ010000401.1 GCF_903885465.1 uncultured Nevskia sp. | reverse complement strand
TGAACTTGCCGTTGTGGAAGGCGTTGGCCTTGAACGGCTTGACGGCGGTGTTGATCAGCGACATGGGGCAATTCCTGTTTCGGGAGGGATGAATACTCTGCGGGAGCATATTGAACATTCAACGGGCTTTAGCCAAATTGATTGTTAAAACCTAATGAATAGATTTTCTCTATCGCCGAGTCGGGCTTTGAGCGGGCAGCAGATGCGTCGCGACTACAAGTCTCGCACGCTGTCGAACTGCCTTGGCATGCCGCTGATCGGGTCCGTGAACGCCAGCCTGCGTGCTAGCAACTTCAACGGCCGCGCGTAGTTGTCCACGGCACCCGCTTCGACTTGCAGCGTCGGATACCAGTCGTCATTGACAATAGAAATACCGAGCGCAGCCATCTGCACTCTCAGTTGATGCTTGCGGCCGGTTACCGGCTGCAAGCGATACAGACTCAGATCGCCACGCTGTTCGATGACTTCAATCAGCGTTTCCGCGTTCGGTTCGCCATCGACTTCCCGCTGCCGGAAGAAAGGCTCTCCCGCGACGATGCGACTGCAGCGCCGTAACGGGAACTGAAGCGCAGGGCGCAGCGGCGCCAACGCTTCGTAGGTCTTGACGATCTTTCGGCCTGCAAACAGCGCGCTGTAGACGCCGCGGGTCTGCGGATTGACCGAGAACAGCACCAGCCCGGCGGTGCCGCGATCGAGCCGATGCAGCGGCACCAGGTGCTCGATGCCGGTGTCACGCCTGAGCCGGCTGAGCAATGTCTCCTGCACGAAACGGCCGGAGGGAATCGTTGGCAGGAAGTGCGGCTTGTCGGCGATCAGCAACTGCTCATCTTGATGAAGGATCGACGCTGCGAACGGGATCGGCGGTTCCGGCGGCAGTTCGCGGTAGTAATGAATCAGCCGGCCGGCGACAAAGACGGCGTCCGGCGACAGCCTTCCGCTTTCGGAATCGCTGACCTTGCCCTCGGCCAGTCGAGCCTGCCAGACCGCGCGGCCGACATCCGGGAAGCGCTGGTCGAGAAAATCGAGCAGCAGCGTCCAGGCGCCGGGCGGCAGGCGGATGCTGCTGGCACCAACACCAGCGATCGAGGGCGGGCGCGCTGGAGCTTCCGGGGCAATCATGAACGAGGCGCGCGGCTCGGTTGGGCAGAGCCAAAGCATACAGACGGCGCGAAGCCGACCCGAATAACGCACAGCCCTCCAGCAACGCCCCGAAGCTTGCGCTCAGTCTGCGCTGCGCGAGACCACGATCGCGGCCGCAGCCCGCGAAGCTTCGAGATGGGCCAAGGCTTCCTCGGTCGAGCCTTCCTTGACCGGGTCGTACCAAGGACAGAAAAACGGCAGCTGCTTGACGATCAGCGACGGCAGCGAGGGCAACATTCCGGTTTTCGACTGACGCTGCTATTCCTGCCTGATCCAGGGACGAAACCCACTCGGGCGCTTGACCTTGAAGCGCTCGCCCTGCTTCATCAGATGCGCTGCGCCGTGCGCCCAGAGGCCGAAGATCACCGGCATCGCGATCAGGCTCAGGTAGTAACGGGATGGATAACTGCCGCCGAGGTGGCGGTATAGATCGAACGCGACGCCGCGATGCTCGATCTCCTCGGCACCATGCCAGCGCAGCAGGTCGAGCAGCACCGGATCGACACCGGCTTCATCCCAGCGCTTGTTGTCGAGCGCGTACTGGCCGAGCACGCAGTTCATGTGCTCGATCGCGGCAATGACGCCGAGGCGGAATACCAGCCGCAGCTTCTTAGCCCAGTCGCTATGAAGTTCGCGGCCGGCGAATTTGTCACCGAGCAAGTTCTCGAATAGCCAGTCTTCCTGGCGCGTGTTGCTCCCGGTCTCGAAGCCACGCTGATTCAGATATTCAGCGACCGCGCCGCCATGCGCCCGGGCATGCATCGCCTCCTGACGGACGAACATCTGCCGTTATCGCGCAGCTTGGCGTCGCGCACCAGCGGCAGCGCCTGGTTGTAGAGCCGGCAGAACCAGAACTCGCCGGCCGGCAACAACAGGTTGATCTCGTTGATGAAGTGGCTGGCGAATGGATTACCGGGAATCCAGTCGACCGACGTGTTCGACCAATCGAACTTCACCTTGCGCGGAATCAAGCGGCTTTGGGTCTTGGATGCGCTGGTGACCATTCGCTCAGACGTCCGATCCCGCGCAATCGCACTTGCAACTGCTGATCTTGGAGAACCACGCCAGGGATTTCCTTGTGCCGACGTGGCACCCGTCTCCATCCTCATGAAGCCCCCATCAATATAGACATCATACGACGGTACTTCGACACTGACTCAGTTGCTGGCGGACCTGAGACGAGGGAGGATTTGGTTCAGATCTCTTAGACACCGATTGTTTGAGAAACAGGACACCCTCATTCAACTGAGCCCGCCGCATGACAGGCGAGCTCAGATTACAACGCGCTCTAGAACTGGAAGTAAAGGAACGCC
>NZ_CAISIQ010000400.1 GCF_903885465.1 uncultured Nevskia sp. | reverse complement strand
GGCCGCACGGTGACCTTCACCCGGCGCGAGTTCGCGCTGCTGACGGCGATGCTCGAACACCCGGGCAAGGTGTGGACCAAGGAGCAGCTGGTCGAACGCCTGTACGGCTGGGACGAGGAAATCGCCAGCAATGCGCTGGAAGTCCACGTCCACGCCCTGCGCCGCAAGTTGTCGGCCGAGTTCATCGGTAACGCCCGCGGCGTCGGGTACTTCGTGGCCAAGACGCTGTCGTGAAGTCTTCGCTGCGCCGTCGATTGGTGCTGACCATGCTGGTCGGCGGGATGATCGGCGGGCTGATCGGCATCTTCGGTCTGTACTGGCAGGCGGTCGAGGAACTCAATGAGTTGTTCGACGATCGCCTGCAGGCGATCGGCAACAATCTTGCGCCGGGGAGCCTCGGTCCCCGAGAGACGCGCAACGCGGACGAGATCGAAGACGATATCGTCATCCAGCTCTGGGCCGGCGACGGCAGCTTGCTGTATCCCTCCACCAGCGACGATCCGGCGCCGATCCCCACAGCTGCCGGGCTGATGACCTTGAACAGCCCCACCGAGGACTGGCGCAGCTATAGCCGCGCGATGCCCGGCGGCGGCTGGCTGCAGGTGGCCCAGGAGCAGTCGGCGCGACGCAGGATCGCTGTCAATACGACCCTGCGCCTGCTGCTGCCACTGCTCAGCGTGCTGCCGCTGCTGGCGCTTTTTTCCTGGCTGGCGATCTCTCGGCTGTTACGGCCGTTGCGCACCCTGGCCGATCAGCTGCAGCGCGGCGGGCCGCACAAGCAGGTGCGGGTGGTGGTTGACGACGCCCCAAGCGAACTCGGCCCGGTGATCGAGGCGCTCAATGATCTGCTGGCCCGGCAGGCCGATGCGGCGCGTCGTCAGCAGGCCTTTCTCGCCGATGCCGCGCACGAACTGCGCACGCCGCTGACGGTGGTCGGTCTGCAAGTACAGCGGGCGCAGCAGGCGAGCAATGCCGCGGAGCGTAGTGATGCGCTGACTGCCTTGAAGTCCGGCGTCGATCGGGCGATTCGTATGGTCACCCAGCTGCTGGCGTTGGCGCGCAGCGAGCCCGGTGCCAGCCCGGAACGGCCGCTACGGACGCTGAACCTGGAAAGCCTGCTGACCACCGTGCTTGCCGAGTTGTATCCGCTGGCGGCGAACAAGCAGATCGATCTCGGCCTGGTCGCCAGCCAGCCCTGTCTGATCGACAGCGAAGGCGAAGGCCTGCGCAGTCTGATCACCAACCTGGTCGACAACGCGATCCGGCACACGCCGGCCGGCGGTCGGGTCGATGTGTCGCTGCAGGTCGACGCCACCCAGGCCAGCCTGCTGATTTCGGATACCGGTTGCGGCATTGCCGCCGATCGTCGGCAAGCGGTGTTCGAACGCTTCGTCCGCGAAGGTGAGGCCGACGCCAGCGGCACCGGCCTGGGCCTGGCCATCGTGCGTCAGGAAGTTGATCGCCACCACGGCAGCATCGTCCTCGAAGACGGTACCTCGGGCATCGGGCTTGCTGTCCGTGTGCTTCTGCCACTGGCTGATCCGACCCATGTCGCTAGAGTGTCGAGCAAGCGCTAAGGTTTGCTTAAGTCCGGTCACCTAAAGTCAGTGCGTCCGCATCCGGAGACATCGATTGTGAGTGCAGTGCTCGAGCAAGAATTGCGGGTTCCGATGGCCGTTTCTGCCGCGAAGGGGCGCGGCCCGGTTCGTTGCGGCTTCCTGTTCAACCACGATCAGCTGCATCAGCTCGCGCACAGCGCGCCGATCGCCTTCGAAATGCTGCGCCGGCAGGATGGCCCTGAAGTCCGGCTGTTCGTCACCAGTCAGGCGCAGCAGGAAGCCTTGCAGCGCGTGGCGGAAAAATGCGGCCTGCAGACCGGCGATATCGTCCGCCTGCGTCTGCCCTTGCTGCTGCGTTTGCTGCAGCCGCTGCTCGATCCGCTGATGCCGTTTTCGCGCGTGCTGATGCTGCTCTGCAATCGCGCAGCATTCCGCGATCTGGATGTGCTGGTGGTGCCGGAAAAGACCAGCCTGCTGCTGCGCAGCCGCTTCGGTCTCAAGCACCTGAAATTCGTTCACACCCGCCACGGTGCCGGCGACCGTGAAGTCGGTTTCGACAAGGCCAGCGGCGAATTCGATCTGGTGCTGATGTCCGGTCAGAAGATCCGTGATCGCTTGACCGGAGCCGGTCTGCTCAAGGACGGTGGCCATGCGGTGATTGGCTATCCGAAGTTCGATCTGCATGCCGCCGCCGGTGAGTCTGTAACCCGACCGAAGCTGTTCGACAACGATCGCCCGACGGTGCTCTACAACCCGCATTGCTCGCCCTGCCTGTCGTCCTGGTATGGCGATGGTCTGGCGGTGCTCGAGGCCTTCTATCGCTCGGATCGCTACAACCTGATCGTGGCACCGCACGTGATGCTGTTTGCCAAGCGCTTGCAGCTATCGCTGGATCGCTGGCGCTTCGACGCACCTGGCGAAATTCCGGCCCGTTACCGCGACTGTCCGCACATGCTGATCGACACCGGTAGCACGCGCAGCTGCGACATGACCTACACCGAGGCGGCCGATCTCTATCTGGGTGACGCCAGCAGCCAGGTCTACGAATTCCTCCATCGCCCGCGGCCCTGCGTGTTTCTGAATACCCAGGGTGTGGCTTGGCAGGATGACGACAATTTCCGGCACTGGAACGCCGGTGCGGTGCTCGACGATGTCGAGCACCTGGAAGACGCGATCGATGAGGCCTTCGCCAGCCACAGCTGCTACATCGACACCCAGCGCGCGCTGTTCGACTACAGCTTCGACCTGCGCGAAACACCGTCTTCCGTGCGGGGCGCCGATGCGATCCGGGCGTTCTGTGCGCGGCAGTTTCCGGCGGCGGCAGTGTCTGGGCAGACAGCCGGTAGCAGGTTGTCACACAGCTAATAGTCTCTTAAGCGGCAAGCATTCCAATAGCGTCACGCAAGCCATGAGGCCTGCGATGTCGACAGAAGGATTGCCATGCAACAGTTCCATCCGCAGACCAGAACCCCGACTTCAGGGGCCACCAGCCGTCAGCCGATTCCACTCGATCTTCCAGCGATGGTGTCCTGCCCGCAGGGCCATCTGCGACCGATACCCCCGCTGACCCTGATCACCGGCGCCACCGGTTTTGTCGGCGGCGCCTGTGCGATCGAAGCGATGGAAAGTGGCAAGACCCAGAGCCTGCTGTTCCTGGTTCGCGCAAGCTCGCAGGAAGAAGGACTGACGCGGCTGCTCGAATCACTGGGCCGCTTCGAATCGAAGACTGCACCGCTGTCGCTGCTGACCGTGGACCAGATCATCGTCGGCGATCTCGCCGATGTCGCCGCGTTCTCCGACGATCCGCGCCTCGATCGCGTTACCCATGTGCTGAACAGCGCCGCGGTCGCGTCGTTCGGCAATCATCCGGGCATCTGGCCGGTCAACGTCGTCGGCACGGTCGCCTTTGCCAAGCGCATGGCCGCCGCGCCGCGTTTGAAACGCTTCGTGCACATCGGCACCGCGATGGCCTGCGGTGCCGGCCAGACCTCGCCGGTGCAGGAAAGCTGGCAGCTACCGGAAACGCCGGGGCACCTGGTGCCGTACACCGCCTCGAAGGCCGAAGCCGAACGGCAGATGCGGGCAATTCCCGGTCTGCCGCTGGTGGTGGCGCGGCCGTCGATCGTCGTCGGTCACAGCCGTCTGGGCTGCAAGCCGTCGAGCAGTATCTTCTGGGTGTTCCGCATGGCCCAGGATCTGGGCCGCTTCATGTGCAGCCTGGATGAGACCGTCGACGTGATTCCGGTCGACTACTGCGCCCAGGCGCTGATGATGCTGACCTACAAGGAACACATTGCCAGCGACCTGTACCACATCTCCGCCGGCGACGGCAGCGCCAGCTTCCGGGCGATCGAAGCGGCGATGGCCGAGGCCCGGCATATCCCTTCGCAGGTCTCGACCTGGCGCCAGATCCGCGAGTGCGACATCCCGTCGATCGTCCCTGATTTCAAGGCCCGGCTGGGTATTGCCAACCGCCGTCTGGTGACCAAGGCCGTCAAGCTCTACGGCGGTTTTTCGCTGCTGAACTACCAGTTCGACAACCATCGGCTGATCGCCGAAGGCTTCGCTCAGCCGCCGAGCTTTCCGTCATACATCGGTCACTGCATCCGCAGCACCGAAGGCCTGCCGCTGCTCGAGCAGATGATGAGCGACTTCAAGTAGGCGCCTGACGACTGCTCCGAGCCTCATTCGAGCCTAGCGATGTCGCTAGCCCTGATCATCCTGCGCCACGACTGGCGCCGCTTCCTGCCGGCGCTGCTGTCGGTCAGCTTTGCCGGGGTGCTGATGCTGGTGCAGCTCGGCCTGCTGGCCGGCATGTTCGGCACCGTCACCGTGCTGGCCGACACCATGGCGGCCGACTTGTGGCTGACCGCGCCGGCAGTGCGCAGCATCGATCAGGCGGCGGATATTCCGGCCAATCTGGCGGCGCTGCTGTACAGCCATCCGGCCGTGGTCGGCAGCGAAACACTGATGTTGCGCGATGCCAGCTGGCGCGGCAGTTCGGGCACGCCCGTGCCGGTGACCCTGGTCGGCATCAGCCCCGATCCGGCCGCGCTCAGTTGTCCGCAAGCGCTGCGAGCCAGCTTGTGCGGCGCACTTGCCGAGCCGGACAGCGTCGTCGTCGATGCCAGCGAAGCCGACAAACTCGAAGTGCCGGACGATGGCAATACCGCGACGACCGTCGAGATCAACGGCCATCGTCTGCATGTCGTCGGTGTATCAAACGGCCTGCGCAGTATCGGCACAACCTACGTATTCCTGTCGCGGCAGAGCTTGCGGAGCTTGCTGGTCGATGAGACTGCGGCCGACACCAGCAGCTTCGTGCTCGCCGGCTTGCGTCCTGGCTCATTGGCGACAACCGTGGTCACTGAACTCGAAGCGCTGCTGCCGGCCGGCAGTGCGAAAGCCTGGACCCGCGACGAGCTGTCCGGACAATCGCAGCGCTGGTGGCTTGCAGAATCCGGGGTCGGTGCCGGCTTCCTGTTCTCGACGGTGCTCGGCCTGCTGATCGCCGTCGTCATCACCAGCCAGACCCTGCGCAGCGTCGTGCTCGGCCAGCTGCGCGAGTACGCCGCGTTCCGGGCGATCGGCGTGCCGCCGTCGAAGCTCGGTGCGGTGATCGTCGAGCAATCGGCCTGGATTGGCGCGGCCGGTGGTCTGCTGATGCTCGTCGTGGTCGCCGCCGTCTCGGTAATGGCGGCACGTTTTCAGGTTCCATTCGCCCTGCAGGCCGGTGGCATCGCCGCCGCATTCGCAATCGGCTTGCTGACCGCGATCGGCTCCGGCTTGTTGGCCTTGCGCGAGCTGTATCGCTTGCAACCGGCGGAGCTGCTGCGATGAGCGCCAGCGTGATCGCCACCGGCCTTGTCCATGCCTTCGGCAGCGGACCCGCGCGCAGCCCGGTGCTGCAGCGGCTGTCCGCCGAGTTCGAGCCAGGCGAGGTGAGCCTGGTGATGGGCGCCTCCGGCTCGGGCAAGTCGACCTTGCTGGCCGCGATCGGTGGCCTGCTGCGGCCGGATCGCGGTGAAGTGCGGATCGCCGGCATCGCGCTGTGGTCGCTGACGGCGAGGTCTCTGGAGCGCTTTCGTTATCAGCGCTGCGGCTACATCTTCCAGGGTTTCAACCTGTTTCCAGCGCTGACCGCGCTCGATCAGGTGGCGCTGCCCTTGCGCTTCGGCGGCGTTGCCAAGAGCACGGCCAAGGCGCGTGCCGAAGCCTCGCTGGCCGAGGTCGGTCTCGAAGCTCGCCTGCATCTGCGGCCGGCTGAATTGTCCGGCGGCGAAAAGCAGCGGGTCGCGATCGCTCGGGCACTGGTCACCAAGCCCCAGGTGCTGTTTGCCGACGAGCCGACCAGCGCCCTCGACAGTCGCAACGGCACCGCGGTGATCGCTTTGCTGCAGGACATCGCCCACGCACTAGGCACCACGGTGATCGTCGTCACTCACGATGCCCGGCTGATCCGCCACGCCGAGCGCGTGCTGCAGATCGACAACGGCAGGATCACCAGCGACGAGCGGCTCGGCACACCCGCCAAGGCGATCGAGGAAGCGGCATGAAGGCCTGGCCGCGCCGATTGCTGGCAACGATCACGGCGGTGGCGCTGTTCTTCGCCGTGCTCAATGGCGGCCGCAGCCGGGCCGCTCAGCCGGTCGTCTTGCCGACAGCGGCCATCGTCGATGTCGCAGCCGTGGCTGCGGCGCCGGGCTGGGTCGACGTGCAGGGCGGCACCCGGCGCTTGGCGATGTCGATTGATGGCGTGGTCACGATGCTTGCCCCCAGCGATGGTGAAGCGGTGAAAGCCGGCGCGGTGCTGGTGCAACTCGACGACCAGGCCGCGCTGCTCGATGAACAGGCCAATGCGCTGGAGATAAGCCGCCAGCAGCAGGCTGTTCGTTCGCTGGAAGGACAACTGCAGCGCAGCCATCTGGATATTGGGCGTTTGCAGCCGCTGGTGCGCATGCAAGCCGAAGCCGAGGACGTGCTGCGTGCGGCCGAGGCCAGCGCGCAGACGATCAGCGACAACCTGGCATCGGCGCGTCTGGCCGTGCAGGCCTTGCAATTGCAGCAGCAGAAGCTGGCGCTGCAGCACCGGCAACTGGTGCTGCGTGCGCCCTCGGCTGGCCATGTGCTGAGGATCGATGCGCAGATCGGCGAAAGCCTCGGTCGCGGCACGCCAGTGGTCTGGTTCGCGCCGGATGCGCCGCTGATCGTCCGTGCCGAGATCGACGAGCATCTGCTCAGCCGCCTGGCGCTCGGCATGACGGCCACCGTCGAGGCTGAAGCTGGCGGCGGGCCACGCTATGCGGCCAAGCTCATGCAGATCGCTCGTGCCGTCGGCCCGGTGCGTGCGCTACCCGAGGTTCGGGCCGCGGCGAAGGATGACCACGTCGTCGAATGCCTGCTGTCGCTCGGCGCAGCGCCGCTGCTGATCGGCCAGCGCGTGCTGGTGCGCTTCGGTGGCGCGCCGTGAAGTCGGTTCGCCTGGCCATGTTGCTGCCGACGCTGCTGGCGGCCTGTGCCAGCGCACCACGCGTTGCCGAGCTGCCGGTGCCGACGCCGCTGCAATGGCAGATGCCAGCGTCCCATGCAGGCGAGGGTAGTGACGAGGACTTCTGGTCCAGCTTCGCCAGCCCGGCGCTGGACACGTTGCTGCAGCGAGCGGCCATCGCCAATCCTGATCTGCAGATCGCCGTCCGCCGGCTGCGCATCGCCGATGACGCCGAACGCCTGGCGGCAGCTGGCAAGAGTCCGGCGCTCGATTTCCAGGCCGGACCGGTCGACAACACCGCGGTCGCCGTCAACGGCGGCCGGCGTAGTGCTGCCGTCTACCGCCTCGGCTTCGAAGCCAGCTACGAACTCGATTTCTGGGGCCGCATCGACAACCAGATCGCCGGCGCCAAGGCCGACGCGGCCGGCCAGCGCTTCGAGGCGGGTGCCGCTCGAATCGCGATTGCCGATGAGCTGGCGCATCGCTATTTCGATATCGCGGAAGCCGACGAAGTATTGGTGCTGCTGCAGCGTCGCGCTGCCTTGGTCGATGAGCGAAGGACCTTGGAAGCAGCACGCCAGGCCGCGGGACGCATCGATGCCGGGCCGGTGCTCGAGGCGGAGCGCACACGCAACGAGCTGCAGAACGAACTGGCCGACTGGCAGCAACGGCGGCAGCAGGATGTCTGGCAATTGGCCTTGCTGTGCGGCGAGTTGCCGGAAGCCTTCACGCTGGAAGCCGGTCCGCTGCGGCAGGCGATCCAGCGCCCGGCGGTGCCATCCGGCTTGCCGTCCTCGCTACTGCAGCGCCGGCCCGATCTGCAGGCTGCGTCTTCGCGACTGCAAGCCGCGCAGGCGCAGATCGGCGTTGCCTGGGCCGAACAGTTTCCGCAGATCCGGCTGACGGCCGAACTGGGCGTCGCCAGTGACGTGCTGCATCGGGTGCTGTCCGGCGCGATCCTGCCGTTCGGCATCGGCCCGTCGATCAGCCTGCCGCTGCTCGACGGTGGCGCTCGTGCAGCCAGACTCGATGCCAGCCAGCAGGCGGCCGAGATCGCCGAGATCGAATACCGCAAGGCTGTGCTGGCTGCGTTTGCCGATGTCGAGCAGGCGCTGCAGGTGCACGCCGATGCCGATAACCGACAGCAGCAGTCCGATCAGACCATGGCCTGGCAACAACAGCTCGCCCAGCGCAGCGACGCGCAACAACAGGCCGGCCGCAGCAGCCGGATCGATGCGATCACTTTGGAAGCGGCGCGGCTCGAAGCCGAGCAGCTGGCTGTCGATCGCTATCGGCAGCAACTCGATGCGCTGCTTGCGCTGCATGCCGCGCTCGGCGGCGGCTGGTCTGCGCCGGACCTGGCACTGGTCACAGCGACCAGTGCCATCAACGAACCCATCAATGGACGGGAACACCCATGAACAACTATCGCGGCCCTGAATTCCAGCAAATTGAAACCGTGCATTGGCGCGATCTGGAAGCGCAGGGCGGCTTCCGTGCGCGCCAGCAGCCGCTGCTGGTCAAGGGCGCTGTCGAGCGCTGGCCGGCTTCGCAGCAATGGACTTTCGATAAGCTCGCCGAGCTGCGCCGGCCGGATGGTTCTGAAGTGGTGACCAGCTTCCAGAACGGGCTGGTCGAGCAAGGCGTCACCCGCGAGCCTGTGATCCAGCCGGTCGCGCCGTATCTGCGCAAGCTGGCCGAGACGGCGGCGACGATCCGCGCCGGGCGCATCGACGATATCGGCCTGCTGCCGAACAGCAAGCGCCAGTTGCTGGCGGCGGGCGAGCGTTTCCATCTCGACTGGAATTATCTGAAGACCTTCACCGCCGACAAGGTCTATCTCGCCCAGTGGTACATCCTCAACGAGTTCCCGGCGCTGCGGCAGCATTTCGAGATCGGCCAGCTGTGGCCCGGTCTGCGCCGTACCTGGGAGTACACCTTCATCGGTCCGGCCAATACCGTCACCGGTCTGCACTACGACTTCCCGAACAACTGGTTCTGCCAGGTCACCGGCGTCAAGGAATTCCTGCTGTTCCCGCCGGACCAGAGCCCGCAGATGTGCAAGTCGCGCAAGTACGACTGGGGCGCGACCTTGAGCGACATCGACATTTCGCGGCTCGACGAGCAGCCGGTCGAGCGTGAGCATTTCGCCAACGCGAAGGGCTTGTATGCGCGAGTGGAAGCCGGTGATGCGCTGTTCGTGCCGAGCCGTACCTGGCATGCCGTGGTATCGCTGGAGCCGTCGATCAGCCTCGCCGTATTCGGGCTGACGCCCTGGGAAATCCTTGCCGGCGGCCTGCCGTCGGAAACCCGGGCGCTGCTGCATCGCCTGCATCTGTATCGCTGGGGCAATTGCACCTGCCATCGCATGCAGCATGCGCCCGCCTCGCAAGGAGCGCTGACATGAACACCAATGCCTGGTTCCTGATGGCCCTCGCGATTTCCGGCGAGATCGCCGGCACCAGTTTCCTGAAGCTCGCCAACGGTTGGGAGCGGCCCTGGGCTTGGGTCGGGGTCGGCGCCGGATTCGGGCTCGCCATGCTTCTGCTGGGGCAATTGCTGAAGAAGCTGGATGTCAGCGTGGTCTACGCGATCTGGAGCGGTGTCGCCATCGCGCTGATCTCGGTGGTCGGCGCAGTGGTATTTGGCGAGGCCATGAGCTGGCGGCGCGTTGCGGGCCTGGTGGCGACCATCATCGGCATCGTGCTGCTCCAGCTCGACACCAGAACGGCGTAGATCGCATGCAAACGAATCCATCCCCGCTCACTGAGTCCCAGGCCGGGTCCTATGCCGGCCCGAGTTTTCGCCGGGTCGAGCAGATATCCTGGGACGAGTTCAGCCGGCGCGGCGAAGGTCTGAGCAAGCGCGCCCACCCGCTGCTCATCAAGGACGCGATCAGGCACTGGCCGGCGACGCAGCGCTGGACCTTCGAGCAGCTCGCCGCATTGCGACGTCGCGATGGCTCCGAGGTGTTGACCCGTTTCCAGATCGGCATCGCCGAACAGGGCGAGTCGCGTCAGGACGTGATCCAGCCGATCGCGCCCTACCTGCTGTCGCTCGCGCGTGCGCAGCGGGATGCCTTTGCGGCCGGCGACGATCAGCGCGGTCTATTGAGCGCCCATCAGCGCGCCGGGCTGTCGCCGACCGATGTCTTCCGGCTCGACTGGTCCTACATGAAAACCTTGCCTCGCGATCAGCCCTACATCTCGCTGTGGCACATCCTCAAGGAGTTTCCGCAGCTCAAGGACGATTTCAGGATCGCCGAAATCTGGCCGGGCCTGCGCTGGGACTGGGCCTATACCTTCCTCGGCCCTGGCAAATCGGTGACCGGCTTTCATTACGACTATCCGAACAACCTGTTCTGTCAGGTCAGCGGTGCGAAGGAATTCCTGCTCTTTCCGCCGGACCAGAACGCGTACATGGCGCCATCCTCCAAGTACGACTGGGGCGGCAAGATGAGCCACGTCGATATCACGCGCCTGGACGAGCAGCCCGAACGCGCGGCGATGTTTGCGCAAGCCAGCGGCCTGTACGCTCGCGTCGAGTCCGGCGACGCCTTGTTCGTGCCGCGACGCACCTGGCATGCGGTGGTGTCATCGATACCGTCGGTGAGCCTCGCCGTGTTCGGTCTGACGCCAAGGGAGCTGGTCGTGGACGGCGTTCCTTCGGGCGTTCGCGCCGCCCTGCACGCCGTGGGTTTGTACGGCCGCGGCAACTGCACCTGTCATGGCAAGGCCGCTCCCGATACGCAGCTCGCTGCACCGGAAGCGCGTTAGAGAACGTCCATAACGCTTGCTCCGATCGACACTCCCCTGGATCGAATAGCGACTGGATTTACCGGCTGCGAACCATGCGACGCAGCACGCCGTCCTTGAGCACGTAGTGATGGTGTAGCGCGGCCAGCGCATGCAGGGCGATCAGCGCCAGCAGCAGCCAGCCGGTGTTCTCATGCCAGGTGTGGATGCTGTCGGCCAGCTCGCGGTTCTTGTCGAGCAGCGCCGGCATCGGCAAGCCCCAGAAGTTGGCGGTGCGGCCACGGGCTGAGACGTATAGCCAGCCGAGTAGCGGCTGCGCCATCAGCAGTCCGTAAACCGCGGCGTGGCTCAGGTGGCCGATCCTCCGTTTGACCGGATCGGTGATCAGCGACGGCATCGGATGCCACCAGCGCCATAGCAGCCTCAGGCCGTTCAGCAGCAGCACGCTGAGGCCCAGGCTCTGGTGAAAGCCGACGATCAGTTTCTTCTGGTCGGGATCTTCCAGATCGGCACCGATCAGCACGCTGACGAACACGGCGATGATCGCCAGCACCGTGAACCAATGGATTGCACGGGTCACCGGGTGCAGCGCGTCGCCAGATTCTTCCGCTGCCAGCTCGGTCAGAGAGTCGGAAGCTTTATCGAGGGTGCTCACTTCAGCGTCTGCAGAAAGGCGATCACGTCGGCCCGTTCGCCAGCATCCTTGACGCCGGCGTAGCGCATCTTGGTGCCGGGAATCGCACCCTTCGGATTCGGCAGATAGGCCTCCAGCTGCTCCGGCGTCCAGACGAAATGCGAAGCCTTGTTGGCGTCGGAATAGTCATAGCCGGGCACCGTGCCGGCGGTGCGGCCAACCAGCCCGAACAGCACCGGGCCTTTGCCGTTCTTGCCGCCGGCGGTGGTGGTGTGGCAATCCGAGCATTCGTCGTCGAACACTTGGGCGCCGCGCTTGGCGTCACCGGCTGCCGAGGCGCTGCCGGCCAGCACCAGCAGGATCAGCGCGACGCAGGGGAGCGAGCTGTTCATCAGTAGGCCAGCCAGGCGAACAGCAGGAAGGTGTCGTTGGCGTTGGCATTGCGGCCATCGCCGTTGTAGTCGGCACCGCCGCCGTTGAAGTGGAAGTAGTGCGTGTATTGCGCGGCGAAGCGGACGTTCAGGTAGGGGTAGAGGAAGGAGTCCTTCTTGCCGAGCGGTGTCCAGTCGGCCTGCAGCACATAGCCGCTGGAGTTCGGGCTGCCGCTCGCCGAGCCATCGATATCGCCGGCCGGGTAGCGCACTGCGTCGGTCGTGCCATGGGTCGAGAACGCGCCGACCGTCGCGCCATAGGTGCCGGCGTAGTAATACGAGCTGCTGGCGTTGAACGAGTTCAGGAACTGCTTGCGGATTCCGGCATCGCCGGCGCCGAAGCTGGAGTTCAGCGTCTGCCGTTCGTAGATGTCGGCGACGTAGGCGCTCAGGTGATGACGCTTGTTCGGCGTGTACTGCCAGCTGCCGTCGAAGCCGATGTCGGTGTACTGGTCGCGGCCGTTGCTGCGGTCGTATCCGGGATAGAGCTCGTCATGCATGCCGAAGCTGCCGATATGGAAGAACGATTTGCCGATGTTCTTCTGCAGCGCCACGCGCCAGTAAGGCGCCACGCTGGCGAGCTTATCCTCGTTGTCGACACCGATATTGATGCGCATCTGGTGGCCGAGGCCGTTGTAGCCGCCGGCCTCCAGATACAGCAGATCATCGATCATCGTGTAAGCCGTCAGGCCGACGACCTGATGCTCGAGCCCGCCTTCGAGCTGCGTGGCCGCACCCGGAGCGGGTGCCAGGCCGCTGCTGGTGTACGGATAACGCCAGACCGGTGTGGTGTTGTAGATGTCCTGGACGGTCGGGTTGTTGTTCAGGCTCAGGCCGTAGACCACGTCCTTGCCGAGCACCGCCGTCGAGCGGGCATAGCGGATATCGGTGTGATCCAGCCCGGAGGCCTGGGCCACACCGTCATAGGTCACCTGGATGAAGGCGCCGAGATTCGGTGCGATGCGGCCAGCGTAGAAGATGCTGGTCTCGTTCAGGGAGCTGTTGTGGTTCTCGCCGAAATGTTCGGCCGCGCCACCGGGCTGGCCCTGATTGGTGTTGGTGAACTGCAGGATGCTCTGGCCGGAGATCGGGAAGAAGCCGGCTCCGCTCGAATAGCCGAGCAGCTTGAAGTTGCGTCCTTCCTGGGTCAGCTGCGGACCGAGGCTGCCTTCATGGCAGGACGCGCAGGCCTGGCCGGTCTGCTTCGCATAGCTCGGCAAGGCCTGGGCCGGAGCCGACCACAGCAGCGGTGCGGCGAGCACGACGACTGCCGGCAGCAGGTGGCGGATACGCGCCGTGAGGTACTGCGCAAGGCGTAACTTCATAGTAGGCTGCTCGGGCGGAAGTGACTGATTTGCCAGCGGTTGTGGCTGTTCGCGCGGATTGTGCGGGGCGCTTCCTTACGAAATGCTTTCGATCGTTCCGGCCGCCGTTTCGGGGTGCCGGACGGTCCTGCAATCAGGGATGAACGATGCGGATATTGCTGGTCGAGGACGATCTGCTGATCGTCGATGGTCTGAGCCGGGCACTGCGCCAGCGCGGCCATGTGGTCGACGCCCTGAATCGCGGCGAAGGTGTGCTCGATGCCTTGCGCGAGCCGGTGCACGATCTGCTGCTGCTCGATCTCGGCCTGCCCGATATCGATGGCCTGACAGTACTGACCGCGCTGCGCAAGCGGCACGCCTCGCTGCCGGTGCTGGTGCTGACTGCGCGTGACGCCATCGAAAGCCGGGTGGCCGGGCTCAATGCCGGCGCCGATGACTATCTGACCAAGCCGTTCTCGATCGAGGAACTCGAAGCCCGGCTGCGGGCGCTGGCGCGTCGTAGCGGCCGCGTGCTCAAGGGCCAGAGCCGGATCGGCGGCCTGCTGCTCGATCTGGACCAGCGCCACGCCGAACTCGATGGCCGGCCGCTGGCGCTGACGCCGCGCGAATACGGCGTGCTTGAAGTGCTGATGCAGGCCGAAGGCCGCGTGGTCAGCAAGCCGGCGCTGCGCGAAGCGCTGTGCAACTGGGACGATGATCTGAGCAGCAGCGCGCTCGATGTCCACGTGCACCGGCTGCGGCGCAAGGTCGAGCCGGGCACGGTCGAGATCCGCACCGTGCGCGGCTTCGGCTATCTGCTGCGCGAAACCTCGCCCGCAGCGGCTCTGGATAGCGGAGCCTTGCAATGAGCCTGCGTCGCGCGCTGTTGTTGCGGCTGCTGGTGCCGGTGGCGCTGCTGCTGATCCTGAACAGTGCGCTGGCCTACGGCCTGACCCTGCATTACGCCAATGCGATCTATGACAGCTGGCTGTACGACATCGCCCACACGGTGTCGCTGGAAGTCGGCGAGGACGGCCCGGAGGTCGCCCATACCGACGAGATCGAACAGCAACTGAAGACCTGGAAGACCGGTGACAGCGACTACTACTCGATCACCGTCGACGGCCGGATCATCGCCGGCGATGTCGATCTGCCGCCGGAGCCGGTGCAGGTCGAACACTTCGCCGACGACGCCTATCTCTACGATGCACAGCGCAACGGTCTCGATCTGAGGCTGATGACCTTGAACGTGCCGGCCAGCAGCGAGCATCCGGCACTGGTCGTCCGCGTTGCCCAGGATCGGCGCGTTCGCTATCAGCTGGCCGAGGAGATCTTCTACGCGGTCGCCGTGCCGGCAGTGCTGCTGTTGCTGGTTGCCGTGGTGCTGATCGGTGTGGTGATCCGTTCCAGCCTCAAAGGCATCGATCTGCTGACCGTGCGGCTGGCCACGCACCCGGAGGGCAAGCCGCTGGCGATCGATCCTTCCGCCTTGCCGAGGGAATTGCGCGGCATGACCTCGGCGTTCTCGGGTGTGATCGAACGCAACAACACGCTGATGGCCGCGCAGCGCCAGTTCGTCGCCAATGCCGCGCATCAGCTGCGCAGCCCGATGGCCGCGACCCAGCTGCATCTGGATGGCGTCGAAAATGCCGACAATCCGGCAGACAGACAGCGCAGCCTGGCCCAGTTGCGTCGTTCGGTGGAACGTTCGAACCGGCTGGCCAATCAACTGCTGTCGCTGGCGCGCCTGGAACCCGGCACCCGTTTGCCGATCCCGATGACGGCCGTCGATCTCGGTGACACCACGCGCGCTGCCGGCACCGACTACGTGCCGCTGGCGATCAATCGCGGCATTGATCTGACGCTCGATCTGCCGACAGAACCGGTGCTGATTCGCGGCCACGCCTTGCTGCTGCAGGAAGCGCTATCGAACCTGATCGACAACGCCGTGCGCTATCACCCGGGCAATGGCCAGATCGAGCTGGGCGTGGCGATGCACGACGGCCTTGCCGTGGTCACCGTGCAGGACGATGGCCCCGGCGTTGATCCAGCCTTCGCCGCGCAGCTGTTCACCCGCTTCGCTCGCAGCGATGAAGGCCGTGGCGATGGTGCGGGCCTGGGCCTGGCGATCGTTCGCGAGATCGTCGAGCTGCATCGCGGCAGCGTTCGCGCCGAGCCCGGCCATGAAGGGCGGGGGCTTTGCATCCGGCTGGAGTTTCCGCTGGTATAGGGCGCTCAGTCCCTGGTCGCGGCGTTGATGCCATCGATCGCGACGCGGCAGGTCTGCACCAGTTCGTCGTCGTTGATCACGTAGGGCGGCATCAGGTAGACGATGTTGCCGAGCGGCCGCAGCAGCACGCCGTGTTCGAGGCCGTGGCGGTAGACGCGCAGGCCGCGTCGTTCCTCGGCCGGATACAGCTCGCGCTTGCGTGGGTTCTTGGCCAGCTCCACCGCCAGGATCATGCCCTGCTGGCGGATATCGATGACGTTGCGATGATTGGCGACTTCGCTCATCAGGCCCCAGAGCCCGGCAGCGGTCGCGCGATTGCGGGCTGTCCAGTCGTCGGACTCGAAGATATCGAGCGTCGCCAAGGCGGCCGCGCAGGCCAGCGGGTTGCCGGTGTAGCTGTGCGAATGCAGGAAGGCGCGCTGGGCGGAGTGGTCGTCGTAGAAGGCTTCGAAGACCGTGTCCGTGGTCATCGTCACCGCCAGCGGCAAGGTGCCGCTGGTCAGTCCTTTCGACAGACACATGAAGTCCGGCGTGGTCTGGCTCCACTCATTCGCAAACATCCTCCCGGTACGGCCGAAGCCCACCGCGATCTCGTCGGCGATGTAGTGCACGCCATGCCGCGTACAGGCCTCGCGCAGCAGCTTTAGGTAGATCGGGTGATACATGCGCATGCCGCCGGCGCACTGCACCAGCGGCTCGACGATCACTGCGGCCGTTTCGTGCGCGTGCTTGGCCAGCGTCTCTTCCATCAGCCGGAAGCGCCGCCGCGTGTAGTCCTCCCAGGCTTCGCCCGGCGTGCGATCAAAGCAGTCCGGCGACGGCACCACGATCGGCTGCATCAGCAGCGGCTGGTAGCTGTCGCGATACATGCCTTCGCCGCTGACGGCGAGCGCGCCCAGGGTCTCGCCGTGATAGCTGTTGCTCAGCGCGATGAACTTGGTCTTCGCCGGTTTGCCGGAGTTGCGCCAGTAATGCGCGCTCATCTTCAGCGCCACTTCCACGGCGCTGCTGCCGTTGTCGGCATAGAAGCAGCGCGTCAGACCCTTCGGCGCGATCTTCACCAGCCGCTCGCTGAGTTCGACGACCGGCTGATGGGTGAAGCCGCCGAGCAGCACATGATCGAGCCTATCGAGCTGCGCCTTGAGCCGCTCGACGATCACCGGATGGCGGTGGCCGAAGATATTGGTCCACCAGGAACTGACCGCATCGATATAGCGCTTGCCATCGAAATCGGTCAGCCAGACGCCTTCTGCGGACGCGATCGGCACCAGCGGCAGCGCGCCGCCAGCTTCGTGGTCCTTCATCTGCGTACAGGGATGCCAGACATGCGCGAGGGAGCGCTGCATCCAGTCGGAATTGCTCATGAAGTTTCGATCGGGGTTGAAGTGACTGAAGCGCCCAGCCCGAAACCTTAGCATCCGCCGACGATCAGCCGGCGATCTGCCAGGGCAAAGGGCCGATCGCTGCTGCAGGATCGTTCCCCGTCATCAGGAAACTTGAACCTCTGGTCGTTAACAGGGGTCGATGACCGGCACCAATGGGTAGCCTGCCATCGGGTTCCGATGGCGGAACATGACCTAAAGAGTGCAAAGAAAAATGGATCATCCTTTCCGCCTCAGGGCGTTTGCTGGGTATCACCGCACGCTGGCCCTGGTGGTCGTTGCAGCAGGCTTTTCCGCTTGCGGCGGTAGTGGCAGCGATTCGCCATCGTCACCCGTTCCTGCAAATCCGGGAACGATTCCCGCCGATTTTGCCAAGCAGACCATTGATCTCTCGACCTATCCGGATGCGGTCTGCAACGATGGCTCGCCTGCGATCTTCTACATCCAGCGCGGAGTGGGTGCCGCTGCCGCTGCGAACGCCAACAAGACGGTGATCGGCCTTCGCGGCGGCGGCTTTTGTCTGAGTGACGCTGATTGCAGCGCACGGCCATCGGACCTGAAGTCGTCCATCGGCTACCCAAGTGAGGGATCGGCTGAAGGTCTGCTGTCCAGCGATGCCAGCAACGATACCTTCCGGAGTTGGAACCGAGTCAGCGTGCCGTACTGCAGTTCGGACTTCTTCAGCGGTGACGTCGGCGCTACCGGCAGCGCGATCAACTTCAGGTTTCGGGGTGCGAAGATCATCGCGGCGGTAGTTCAGACGCTGAATCGCCAGTACGGCATCGGCAAGGCCGGCGATACGGTAATTCTGGCCGGCGGCTCGGCCGGCGCAGTCGGCGCCTTCATCAATGCCAATCGGGTGCGTGCGGCACTGCCCGGCGCCAGCGTGCTGGCCCTGATCGACGCCGGCATCTATCCGGACGTGGCACCGCTGCTGCCAGGCACACCGCCATGGACGTCAGTGCGCGATCTCGGCCCGATCGGCCTCAGCTACTGGAACGGGCAGGTCGATGCCGATTGTGCCGCCGCCAATCCCGGTAATCCCGGCAATTGCTACCTGTTCGAGCATGCCCAGCCGACGCTGCGTACGCCGTTCTTCGTGATCCAGAATGCTCGCGATGCGGTCGGCATCATCAATGTCGGGCTGCTGCAGAGCAGTGACAATCTCGACAATTTGGCCTTGACCAGCTGGGTCAGAGCCACCTATCTGCCAGCCATGGGCAACATCCTGCGGCCGCTGGGCCTGAGCAGCGGGCAGGGCGTGTTTGCGGTCTGTCTGGACCCTGATGTCCATACGCTGTCATCCGACACCACGCTGTGGACCACGCCGATGGCCGAGGTGGGCGGCGTGGCGCTCAAGGACACGGTAGCGTCCTGGGTAGCTGGCGGCGGTACCGCGACGCGGGCGGTGACCTCAGCGTCGTGCAGCTTCCCCTGAACGATCGCTAGCGAGGTGGCCTGTTCGACCCGGCCGCCTTGTTTGGGCAAGTCCGTGAAGATGGCGTCAGAGCGTCTTCACCAGCACCATCGACTTGCGCTGCCAGTTATACATCCGCGCCTTGCTGGCCGGCAGATCGTCCAGCGTGCTGGCGACGAAGCCGTGCTCGATGAACCAGTGCGGCGTGTGGGTGGTCAGGGCGAACAGGCGCTGGATGCCGAGCTTCACGGCTGATTCCTCGGCGCGCTTCAGCAGGGCTTCGGCGCGGCCTTCGTTGCGGTAGTCCGGATGCACGGCGACGCAGGAGAACTCGGCCATCGATTCGGCTTGAAACGGAATCAGCGCGCTGCAGGCGATCACCGTACCGTCACGCACCATGACGTCGAACAGGCTGATCTCGATCTCCAGCTGTTCGCGGGACCGCGGCACCAGCTCGCCGCTGGCTTCCATGGGCTGGATCAGCGCCAGGATGCCGCCGACATCCTCGATGCTCGCTTCGCGCACCGCTTCGTAGTTTTCGTCGGCATAGAACATCAGTCCGCAACCGTCGCGGGTGTAAAGCTCGCGCAGCAGCGCGCCGGTGGGCTCGGCACCGATCAGATGCACGCGCTCGACGCCGCCGCGCCCGGCGGCCAGTGCTGATTGCAGCAACGCCCGGTCCTCGGCCGACAGTGAAGCCTGGATCGCTGCACTGGCCACCAGATGCTCCGCTTCACCGAGCGGCAACTGGCCGGCATCGCCGGTGCCGTCGGCGAGCTGCCAGCTGTCCGGGTCGGCGTTGAGCAGGAACATCAGCTTGTCGGCCTTCAGGCCGATAGCCACCGCCTGCGCGACATCGCCGGCACGCAGATTGAAGATTTCGCCGGTCGGCGAATAGCCGATCGGGCTCAGCAGCGCGATGCGGCTTTCATCGAGCACGTTGCGGATCGAGGCGATGTCGGCTCGCCGCACTTCGCCCGTCAGCAGATGATCGACACCGTCGCGAACGCCTACCGGCCGCGCCGTGATCCAGTTGCCACCGGCCACTTTCAGCCGCGCGCCGCCCATCGGCGTGCTGGCCAGGCCGGTCGACAGCCGCGCCTCGATATCCATGCGCAGGATGCCGACCGCCGCCTTGACACAGTCCATGGTCGCCGCATCGGTGATCCGCAGATCGCCGGAAAACTGCGCGGCCAGACCATGGGCGGCAAGCTGGACTTCGATCTGCGGACGCACGCCGTGGACCAGCACCAGCTTGACGCCGAGGCTGTGCAGCAGCGCCAGGTCGTAGATGAAACGCTCGAAATCCGGACGCAGCGCAGTTTCGCCGCCGAACGCGACCACGAACACGCGATCGTTGTGCGCGTGGACATACGGGGCTGCGCCGCGCAGTGCGGCAACGAAGTCATCGGGATTCATGGCGCGGATTATAGAGGCGCGCGCTGCCCGGCCTGCGCCGGATTTAGCCTGAGTTTCTCTTTGCCGGCGGGGCTCAAGCCTATAATCCGCGCCATGACACCTCCGTACGATTACGAGGCGCTGGACGCCTTGATGAAGCAGGTCGGCTATGACGACGAGTCCTCGTCCTTCCACGGCAGCCTGTGTGGCGCGCTGTGCCGGCAGAAGCCGGACGAGATCGATCCGGTCGCGCTGCTCGACGCCCCCGAATACACGCCCGATGGCCGCGACCGGGAAATGCTGGTCCGGCTGCGCGACGACACCATCGCCGCGCTGACCGATCTGCACTCCGCGTTCATGCCGCTGCTGCCCAGCGATGACGAACCGCTCGCCGACCGCGCCCGCGCACTCGGCGCCTGGTGCGAGGGCTTCCTGTACGGCCTCGCCGGGCGGATCAAGCTGAACCTCCGCGAGTGCAGTGAAGAAGTGCGCGAGATCGTCAAGGACTTCACCGAGTTCACCCGGACTTCGCTCGATTCCGGCGATGACGACGAAGGCGAGGAAAGCGCCTATGCCGAACTGGTCGAGTACATCCGGGTCGGTGCCCAGCTGGTGTTCATGGAACTGCACCCGCGCCTGGGCGCACCGGGTGCATCGCCGACCATTCACTGATCGAGCCGAAACTCATGCCTGCACCGACTTCAACTGAACTCGCCGAGTACGCCGCCCGCCGCGCCGCGCTGATCAAGGCCATGGGCCCGGATGGTCTGGCGATCATCCCGTCCGCACGCGAAGTGATCCGCAACCGCGACAGCCATTACCGCTTTCGTCAGGACTCGGATTTCCTGTATCTGAGCGGCTTCCAGGAACCGGATTCGGTGCTGGTGCTGGCGCCGGGCAACAAGGACGGCGAGTTCCTGATGTTCGTTCGCGCCCGCGATGCCGCGCGTGAAATCTGGGACGGCCGACGCGCCGGGCCGGAGGGCGCGGTCAGCCACTACGGCGCCGATCAGGCCTTCGTGATCGATGAGCTCGACAAGCAGCTGCAGGGCCTGCTGTCTGGTCGCCGCCGGGTGTTTTACACCTTCGGCGAGCACCCGGAATGGGATCCGAAGATCGCCGCCGTGGTCCGCGAGATTCGCGAAGTGTCGCGTCGTGGTGCGGCCGCACCGACCGATTTCGTGGCACTGGAAACCACGTTGCATGAGCAGCGGCTGATCAAGACCGAAGCCGAGCTGAAGCTGATCCGCCACGCCTGTCAGGTCACCGCCGGTGCCCATGTTCGGGCGATGCAGGCGACGCAGCCGGGCGGCTGGGAATGGGCGGTGGCCGCCGAAATCCATCACGAGTTCGAGCGCCACGACATGCAGTGTGGTTACGGCTCGATCGTCGGCGGCGGCGAGAACGCCTGCATCCTGCATTACAAGGAAAACGAGTCGCAGCTCAACAGCGGCGATCTGCTGCTGATCGATGCCGGCGGCGAGTATCGCGGCTACACCGCGGACATCACCCGCACGTTCCCGATCAATGGCCGTTACAGCGGCGCGCAGAAGGAAGTCTACGAAGTGGTGCTGGCCGCACAGCTGGCGGCGATCGCCGAGCTGAAGGCCGGCAATGCTTCATCGCGTCCACATGAAGTGGCGACCCGAGCGCTGACGGAGGGCATGGTTGCGCTTGGTCTTTTGCGCGGCGACGTCGACACCCTGATCGAAGAAGGCAAGCAGCGCCAGTTCGACATGCACGGCACCGGCCACTGGCTGGGGCTGGATGTCCACGACGTCGGCCGCTACAAGCTCGACGGCGTCGCCCGCAATTTCGAGCCGGGCATGGTGATGACCGTCGAACCGGGCCTGTACATCGCACCCGGTACCGAAGGTGTCGACCCGCGCTTTCATGGCATCGGTATCCGCATCGAGGACGATGTGCTGGTGACTGGCGGCGCGCCGGAAGTACTGACTTTCGGTGTGCCGAAAGCGGTGGCCGAGGTTGAAGCATTGATCGCGAGCCGTTGATTGGCTCGATGGATTTCGAGCCTGCCGACAGCGTCAAACCCGCGCCGGCCGAGCCCAAGGCTTTCGTCTGCGCGAACTGCGGCACGCATTTCGATGGCCATTACTGTCCGCACTGTGGTCAGGAAGCGCGGATCAAGGTGCCGACCGCTGCCAAGTTCCTCAGCGATCTCGCCGAGAAGTATCTCGGCATCGAAGGCCGCCTGCCGCTGACTCTGCGGATGATGTTCTTCCGGCCGGGCCAGATGACCGTCGATTATCTCGAAGGCCGACGCCAGCGCTATCTGAGCCCGCTGCGCCTGTATCTAGGGGCCAGCGTGTTGTTCTTCATCGGCCTGAGCCGGGTGCCGGGCATCGATATCGAGATCGGCCGCAGCGGCATCGAGATCACCACCTTGGCGATGCGCGATGCCAGCATCGCGGCTCATACCGGCTTCGCGGCGATCGATAGCCAGGTGGCGCGCTTCATGAGCCTGTCGCTGGACGAACGCAGCCGTGTCCTGCGCGACGGCATGATCCGCAACGCACCGCAGGCGTTGTTGCTGCTGATTCCGCTGTTCGCAGGATTGCTCGCGGTGCTGTACCGGCGTCGTCTGTATGGCGAGCATCTGCTGTTTGCGCTGCACTTCCACAGCGTCGCTTTCCTGTTGCTGCCGCTCGGCCTGGTGCCCTGGCCGCAGCCGGCGCATGACCTGGTCAACAACGGCTTGAATGCGGTACTGGCCGCCGTGCTGTTCTTGATGTTGCGACGGGTCTATGGCGGAGGCGTGTTGCTGAGCCTCGCAAGGGTGGTGGCGATCCTGGTCGTCTATGCGCTGCTGCTGTCGACCGCCGCACTCGCTGGCGTGTTGCTTGCGGTGAGTCGCTGATGGCCAGAAAACCACCTCCGAAGCTCGAACCGGCGCCGGTCGACGGCCCGTTCTGTCGCGATTGCGGCGCACGTGCCGATATCAACTTCTGCCCGGTCTGCAGTCAGGAAACGCGGATCGAGATGCCGACGGTCGGCCATTTCGTCGCCGAGTTCGCCGAGCAGACGCTGGCCTTGCAAGGCCAGCTCTGGCGCACCCTGTACTCGCTGCTGTTCAAGCCGGGCCAGCTGACGCTCGACTACGTCGCCGGCCGCCGTCAGCGTTATGTGCGCCCACTGCGCCTGTATCTGGCGATCAGCATCAGCTTCTTCGCGGTGCTCGGGATCACGGCCGGCGATGGCTCGTTCCTGCCCGACGATCTGCTGGTCGACGACAGTGCCAAGGCCTCGAACGCCAAGGAGGGTGACGCGCAGACTGACAAGCCAGCCTCGGCCAAACCTGCGAAATCGAAGGCGGCCGACAAAGCCTTGGTCGTGCCGAAAACGGGAGATCCCGCCGTCGATGCCGAAGCTCGGGTCGAAGCGGCAGCGGCAGCGATAGAGGCAGCAGCCGAAGCCAAGGCGGACGCGGCAGCAGCCGGCGAAGAAGCTCGGCAGGAAGCGGCGGCCGCACAGAAGGCCAAAGCCGAAGTGGAGAAGCATCCGCCTTCGACCGACAAGGGCGATTCATCGCCGAACTTCAGCACCGGTTACGCCAAGCTCGATGCTCGTCTCAACGAACGTTTCGAGCGGCTGAAAGCGCTGCCGAGATCGGAGATCACGGCAAGAGTCGTCAATGCTTTCCTGAACTACGCGCCGTTCGCGATGTTCCTGCTGCTGCCGCTGTTCGCGTTGTTTCTGAAGATCGGCTATCTGCGCCGCGGCGCGAATTACGCGATCCATCTGCTGTTCGCGGTCAACTACCATTCGTTCATCTTCTTCATGCTGCTGATCGCTCAGCTGCCCTTGATCAGCCGCTTCGACAATCTGCTCGGCTTGATCGTGCCGGCCTATCTGCTGCTGTCCCTGCGCCGTGTCCATGGCGGCGGCTGGCTGTCGACCACACTGTTCACGCTGCTGATCTCGATCGTTTATGTCGTGGCGATGTCGGTGGTGATGGTGCTGTTCACTTTTCTTCCCTTGGCCCTTCTGTAGCCCGATGACCGTCGTCGAAAATTCCGTTGCCGATTCTTTCGATGTGGCCATCGTCGGTGGCGGCCTGGTCGGC
>NZ_CAISIQ010000399.1 GCF_903885465.1 uncultured Nevskia sp. | reverse complement strand
TGTTGCGGCGGCCGAAGCTCAGCAGCTGCACGAAGCCGACGTAGAAGAAGATGCCTTCGAACACGACGTAGAAGGCGATCAGGTCGCGCAGCAGGCGCTGGTCGGCTTCCGGCGTGCCGGTGTGGAAGCTTTCGTCGGCGAGGCTCTGGGTGAACGGCAGGCTCCAGGCGGCCTTGTCGTGGATGCTCGGCACTTCGCGGTACATGTTGAAGACTTCGGCTTCGTCGAGGCCGAGGCTTTCGATGCAGTACTGGTAGGCGTGCGTGTGGATTGCTTCCTCGAAGGCCTGGCGCAGCAGGTACTGGCGGCATTCCGGGTTGGTGAGGTGGCGATAGACGGCGAGCACCAGGTTGTTCGCGACCAGGCTGTCCGCCGTCGAGAAGAAGCCGAGGCTGCGCTTGATGATCATGCGCTCGTCTTCGGTCAGGCCGTTCGGGTCCTGCCAGAGCGCGATGTCCGCGCTCATGTTGATTTCCTGCGGCATCCAGTGGTTGTTGCAGGCGTCCAGATACTTCTTCCAGGCCCATTCGTACTTGAACGGGACCAACTGGTTGAGGTCGGCGCGGCAGTTGATGATCTTCTTGTCATCGACCTGGATGCGGCGGGCACCGATGGTGATGTCTTCGAGCCCGGTGGCGCCGGATTCGACCTTGGCCTGCGTCGGCGTCAGCTTGAATTCGCTGGCTTCCGGGATGCGCGGCGTCGGTGCCGGCGTTGGCGCGGCATAGACCGGGCGGGCGGCGGATGCGGCGATGCGCGGTGCGGCGACGATCGGATCGATCGCCGGAGCGGAGGGTGCAGCGGGGGCGTCGTCCCAGTCGAGCATGTCGGGTTCTCCGGATTCAGAAATGTTCAATATGTTTATTTATACACCCATCGCCTGAGGCGACGGGCAGGAATTGGGCAGCACCACAGACACCGACGCCCGGCGGGACCAGGTCCGGCCGGGCGTGGCACCGCTGGCGCTGCGGCCGGCTACTGGCACGCCTCGCAGTCCGGATCGAGGATCGAGCAGACCTTCGGCGCCGTCGGTTCGCTGGCCGCGGCCAGCGAGGCCGGCTTGGCTGCGGACTTGGCGGCCGGTGCCGACTCGGATCCCTTGCTGACGTTGTTGAGACGGCCGTCCTGGATGGTGGTCTTCTCGGCGTGCGTCGCACCCAGCGTGCGCAGGTAATACGTGGTCTTCAGGCCGGACAGCCAGGCGTGGCGGTACATCTCGTCGAGCTTCTTGCCCGACGGTGCGGCCATGTACAGGTTCAGCGACTGCGCCTTATCGATCCACTTCTGGCTACGCGAACCGGCGTCGACCAGCACCTTGGCGTCGATCTCGAACGCGCACTTGTAGATCTGCTTGATCTCGGCCGGGATACGGTCGATCTTCTGCACGCTGCCGTCGAAATACTTGAGGTCATGAACCATGACTTCGTCCCACAGATCAAGCGCCTTCAGCTCGTTGGCGAGGTATTCGTTGACGACGGTGAAGTCGCCGGACAGGTTCGATTTGACGTACAGGTTCTGGTAGACCGGCTCGATCGACTGCGACACGCCGGTGATGTTGGCAATCGTCGCCGTCGGCGCGATGGCCATGGTGTTCGAGTTGCGGATGCCGGTGGTCTTGATCTGGGTGCGCAGCGCGTTCCAGTCGAAAGCTCCGGATTCCTGGGTGTCCTGCTTCAGGTACTGGCCACGGGCATCGGCCAGCAGCTTGATCGAGTCCAGCGGCAGGATGCCCTGGTCCCACAGCGAGCCCTTGAAGCTGGCGTAGGCGCCGCGCTCGACGGCGAGATCGGCCGAAGCCTTGATCGCGTGGTAGCTGATCGCTTCCATCGAACGATCGGCGAAGTCGATCGCCGCATCGGACTCGTAAGGAATGCGCAGCTTGAACAGCGCATCGTTGAAGCCCATCACGCCCAGACCCACCGGGCGGTGACGCAGGTTGGAGTTACGCGCCGTGGCCACCGAGTAGTAGTTGTACTCGATGACGTTGTCGAGCATGCGCATCGCGGTGGTGATGGTGCGCTCCAGCTTCGCGACGTCCAGCTTGCCGTCGACGATGTGCGCCGGCAGGTTCACCGAGCCCAAGTTGCAGACCGCGATTTCCTGGTTCGCCTTGGTGTTCAAGGTGATTTCGGTGCACAGGTTCGACGAGTGCACGACGCCGACATGCTGCTGCGGCGAGCGCAGGTTGCACGGGTCCTTGAAGGTGATCCACGGGTGGCCGGTTTCGAACAGCATCGACAGCATCTTGCGCCACAGATTCAGCGCCGGAATGCGCTTAAAGTTCTTGATCCGGCCCTGATCGGCGAGGGTTTCATACTCGGCGTAACGGGCTTCGAACGGCTTGCCGTAGAGGTCGTGCAGGTCCGGCACTTCTTCCGGGCTGAACAGGGTCCACTGGCCTTCTTCCATGACCCGCTTCAGGAACAGATCCGGCACCCAGTTGGCGGTGTTCATGTCATGGGTGCGGCGACGGTCATCGCCGGTGTTCTTGCGCAGTTCGACGAACTCTTCGATGTCGCGGTGCCAGGTTTCCAGGTAGCCGCAGACCGCGCCCTTGCGCTTGCCACCCTGGTTGACGGCCACTGCGGTGTCGTTGGCCACCTTCATGAACGGCACCACGCCATTCGATTTGCCGTTGGTGCCCTTGATCCAACCACCCATGCCGCGCACCGGCGTCCAGTCGTTACCTAAACCGCCGGCAAACTTGGACAGCATCGCGTTGTCGTGGATGGCGTTGAAGATGCCGTGCAGGTCGTCCGGGATTTGCGTCAGGTAGCAGCTCGACAGCTGCGGACGCAGGGTGCCGGAGTTGAACAGGGTCGGCGTCGACGACATGAAGTCGAACGAGGACATCAGCGTGTAGAACTCGATCGCGCGGGCTTCGCGGTCGATCTCGTTCATCGCCAGGCCCATCGCCACGCGCATGAAGAACGCCTGCGGCAGTTCGAAGCGGGTCTTGTTGCTGTGGATGAAGTAGCGGTCGTACAGGGTCTGCAAGCCGAGGTAATCGAACTTCGCGTCGCGTTCCGGCAGCAGGGCGGCGCCGAGGCGCTCGAGATCGAACAGGCACAGCTTCGAGTCGACCAGTTCCAGCTCGGAAGCCTTGTGGATGAACTCGCGGAAGTAGTCGCTGTAGACGGCCTTCATGTCCTCGAAGGTTGGACGCGAATCCGGCATGCCGAGGAACTTCAGCGCTTCGTGGCGCATGGCGTCGCAGAGCAGGCGGGCCGACACGTAGGTGTAGTTCGGCTCCTTCTCGATGCGGGCGCGAGCGGGGAGGGTCAGCGCCTGGCTCAGCTCGGTTTCGGAAATGCCTTCGTACAGGTCACGCAGCGCGGAAGTCAGCACTTCGGCTGCATCGACACCGCTCAGGCCGGCGCAGGCTTCCGAGACCACGCGCTGCAGGCGGGCTTCGTTCAGCGGCAGCAGGCGGCCGTCGTCCATCTTGACGTTCAGCGCCGGGGCGACGACGGCAATGGTCTTCGACGCGGTTTCGGCTGCGCGGGCGCGGGCGCGCTCTTCGCGATACAGCACGTAGTCGCGGGCAACCTTGTGCTCGCCGGCACGCATCAGGCCGAGTTCGACCTGATCCTGGATATCTTCAATATGCAGGGTTCCGCCGCCGGACAGATGGCGGGTCAGCGCGTGGACGATCGACTGGGTCATCTCGGCGACCTTGTCGCGAACCCGGGCGCTGGCGGCCGCTTGGCCACCTTCGACAGCCAGGAAAGCCTTGGTCAGCGCGATGGCGATCTTGTTGGCGTCGAAATTCGTCAATTTTCCGTTGCGACGGATGACCTTGATAGCGCCCGGCGCGGTCGCGGCCAGTTCAGCGGCGCTGACGGCGGGGGCGGAATTCTGTCCGGCGCCGGTGGCGCGTGCGGGGGATGGCGTAAGGTTTTGTGTTTGCATGATTTTCGGATTCTCCCCAAGGCGGCGGGCGGTGCGGCGGGTGTGATTGCGACCCGGGACGTCCCGGGAGATTCCCCCGGCAGATCAATATATAGGGGTTAAAATTGCGGTCAACCCCAATATGCTGTGGTTGAAGCTGTGGATAGCACTGGAATGGCCAGTGCAAAAGCTGTGCATAAATGGCCTAAGCCAAGGTCACGATTGCAGTTGTCGGTGATGCAAGCCGCGTGACCCATACGCGCCGCCGCCGTTCGGAGCCGACAAACGGTTTGACTGCATCGCGAGGCATTCGTCACAGCCTGGCCCGTTGCGCGAGCCCTTGGGTAACGATTGCCCATGGCTGCCCCAGTCCAACTCGGGCTGGCCCAGGATTTGCTCGGGGATTTCGGCAAAAGCCGTCAGGTATTGCCAAACGAGGGAGAACTGTCGACCTGGTCGCGGTTGAGATCGAATGGGACCTCCTGCCGGGTTCTTAAAACTGAGACATTCGCTAAGCTAGTCTTCGTTGCAATTAAGACTCAATTTCCTCCTGTTCCTTCCCCGAAATCAGGAAAACAAAAAAATGATGCTGCTGCCTGTCCTTCTCGCCGGCGGTGCCGGCTCGCGGCTTTGGCCGTTGTCGCGTGAGCAATATCCCAAGCAGTTCCTGGCGCTGACCAACTCCTTCAGCCTGTTGCAGAACACGGCGCTGCGCACCCAGATCCTGCCGAACGTCGTCGCTCCGCTGGCGGTTTGCGCCGAGGGCCATCGTTTCATCGTCGCCGAGCAGTTGCGCGCCGTGAACATGGGCCAGGCCAAGGTGCTGCTCGAGCCGGAAGGCCGTAACACCGGTCCGGCCACCACCTGCGCCGCACTGTGGGCGCTGGAAACCTACGGCCCGGAAACGATTCTGTTCGTGATGGCTGCCGATCACACGATTCCTGACGAAGCCGCGTTCGCGAAGGCTTCGGCCATTGCCGTCGAGGCTGCGAAGGCCGGGCATATCGTCAGCTTCGGCATTCAGCCGACCCATCCGGAAACCGGCTTCGGCTACATCAAGGCCGGCGCCTCGATCGGCGTCGACGGCGCCAGCAAGATCGATGCATTCGTCGAGAAGCCGCCGCTGGCCAAGGCCGAGGAATTCCTCAAGCAGGGCGGTTATTACTGGAACGGCGGCATGTTCCTGTTCCGGGCCGACGTTTTCCTGGCGGAAGTGAAGCGCCTGGAGCCGGACATGCTGATTGCCTGCGAGCGCTCCTTGGCGAAGGCCAAGCGCGATACCGATTTCGTCCGCCTCGACGGTCCTTCGTTCGGCGATGCCCGCAATGAATCGATCGATTACGCGGTGATGGAAAAGACCGAGAAAGCGGCGCTGGTGCCGCTCGATGCCGGCTGGGACGATGTCGGCTCCTGGAACTTTCTCGCCAAGCTGCCGGCCGTCGATCCGCGCGGCAATCTGGCGCGTGGCGACGTGATGGTCGAAGACTGTGACGGCACCCTGGTGCACGGCACACATCGTCTGGTCACCGTGCTCGGCCTGAAAGACACCGTTGTCGTCGAAACCGTCGATGCGGTGCTGGTGGCCTCGCGTGATCGCCTGCAGGACGTCAAGAAAGTCGTCAATCGGCTGAAGGCGGCGGGCCGCAGTGAAGCGGTGGCACGGCCGCGCGTCTACCGGCCTTGGGGCTGGTACGAAACGATCTCGCTGTCCGATCGCTTCCAGGTCAAGCGCATCCTGGTCAAGCCGGGCGAAAAGCTCAGCCTGCAGATGCACCACCACCGTGCCGAGCATTGGGTGGTGGTCAAGGGCACCGCGCGGGTCACCAATGGCGACAAGGTGTTCCTGCTGGGTGAGGACGAATCGACCTACATCCCGCTGGGCCATTCTCACCGCCTGGAGAACCCGGGCAAGGTGCATCTGGAACTGATCGAAGTGCAGTCCGGCAGCTACCTCGGCGAAGACGACATCGTTCGCTTCGAAGATGTCTACGGCCGCACGCCGGAAGCGGCGGGCATGCCCTGAAGTCCCGGCCGGGTGTAGCCGCAGCCCTTGCGGCTACACCCGGCAACGTTGTGTAGTCAGAGCGCGCGTTGATTGACGCGCGTTGACAGCTCAGCCGCCGATTCCCGGCGTTCGCTGTAGCGATCGACCAGATGGGTCGACACCTCACGCGTAAGCAAGGTGAACTTGACCAGTTCTTCCATCACGTCGACGACCCGGTCGTAGTAGGACGACGGTTTCATACGGCCGTCCTCATCAAACTCCAGAAATGCTTTCGCGACCGAAGACTGGTTGGGGATCGTGATCATCCGCATCCATCTTCCGAGGATGCGCATCTGGTTCACGGCGTTGAACGACTGCGAGCCGCCGCTGACCTCCATTACCGCCAGGGTCTTGCCCTGTGTTGGCCGCAGTGCGCCGATGCTGAGGGGAATCCAGTCGATCTGCGCTTTCAGGATGCCGGTCATCGCGCCATGCCGTTCCGGCGACGTCCAGACCATGCCTTCGCACCACGCTGCCAGCTCACGCAGTTCCTGCACTTTCGGGTGCGACTCCGGCGCGCCGTCGGGCAAGGGCAAACCGGCAGGATCGAAGACGCGGGTCTCGGCTCCCATCGCCTGCAGCAGACGCTCGGCCTCGAAGGTCAGCAGCCGGCTGAATGAACGCTGCCGCAGCGAGCCGTAGAGCAGCAGGATGCGCGGCGCGTGCGTCGTTCGTATCAATGGGCTCAGGGCATCGAGCGACGGCCGCCGGAACTCGGCAGCGTCGACATTCGGAAGATCAGCGAGGAGGCTGGACACGCTTGCCCTCCGCATCGATCACCGCTTCGCCATCTTCCTTCGCGAAGGCACCGCGCTGAGCCGCTGGCAACAGGTCGAGCACGCGTTCCGACGGCCGGCACAGGCGCACGCCCAGCGGCGTCACCACGATCGGGCGGTTGATCAGGATTGGATGCTGAAGCATGAAGTCGATCAGTTCGGCATCGGTCCACTTCGGATCGGCGAGGCCCAACTCGTCATACAGCGTGCCCTTGTCACGCAGCACGCTGCGCACCGGCACGGCCATCTTCGCGATCAACGCAACCAGTGTGGCGCGGTCCGGCGGCGTCTTCAGGTATTCGATGACGCGGGGTTCGATGCCGGCGTTGCGGATCATCGCCAGGGTGTTGCGCGAGGTTCCACAGGCGGGGTTGTGATAGATCGTGATGGTCATGGAGAGACTGCGGTGATGGAGGTTGCCGAGGGTGATGGCCACAGCCAGGTGCCGAGCAGGCCGCCGGCTGCGGTGCCGGCCAATTGCGCGATGACGAAGCCGGGGACATCAGCCGGTGCAATGCCGGCAAAGGTATCGCTCAGGCTGCGAGCGAAGGTCACCGCCGGATTCGCGAACGACGTCGACGAGGTGAACGCATAGCCGGCCACGATCCAGGCCGCGACCAGCAAGGGTGTCCAGGCCGGACGCGTGGCCAGTGAGCCGAGAATGCTCAGCATCAAGCCGGCGGTGGCAACGAACTCGCCGGTCCATTGTCCGGAGCCGTGGCGTGCGTGCTCGCTGAGCTGCAGCAGTGGCAGATCGAACATCACGTGCGCCAGCAGCACGCCGCCGATCGCGCCAGCGAGTTGCACCGGGAGATAGGCAAGGAAAGCACGCCACGACAATTCACCGCGCGCCCAGAACAGTGCCGAAACCGCCGGATTGAAGTGCGCACCGGACAGCGGCCCGAACACGCTGATCAGCACGATCAGCCCGGTGCCGGTGGCAATCGCGTTCAGCAGCAACGCCAGTGCCGCGTTTCCGGCAGCGAGCCGCTCGCCCATGATCCCCGAGCCGACGACGATCGCCAGCAGCAATGCGCTGCCAAGGAATTCGGCGGCAAGGCGACGAGGCAGGCTGACGATGTTTCTCACGGCTTGGCCGGCCCGCAGCAGGCGATCGGCGAGCAAGCGGCAGTCGTGCCTCGGCAGCAGTTCTCGGTGAGATAGCCGAGCAGCGCATTCATCGCCTCGTAGTTCGCCGAATAGATGACATAGCGCCCGTCCTGCCGCGACCGGACAAGGCCGGCATGCAGCAGCTCCTTCAAATGAAACGACAGGCTGGCCGACGCCACCGACAAACCATCGGCCAGCCGCCCGGCCGCCAGACCGTCCGGCCCGGCTTCAACCAGCATCCGGTACACCGATAGACGTGTTTCCTGCGCGAGAGCGGCGAGGGCAACCACAGCCGAATTGATTTCCATATTTCAACATTAGTCAAAATATAAAATTGATTCAAGTCCGGAAAATCGGGGTCAGATACAGATTACGAACGGTCGTCCCAGCATCGCCAGTCCGCCGCCACCGCTACAGTGCGGCATGGCACCTCCGCCGACCCTTCCGCCGCTGTCGCAGGCCTTCCGCTTCGTGCTCGGTCACGAGACGCAGGCGCTCGTGCGGACGGTGCGGCCGACCGATCTGCCGTACTTCGTCAGTGGCTACGCGCGGCTGTCATCGGAATCCCGGCATCTGCGCTTCTTTTCACAGGCTTCGGAGTTGAGCGCCAAGCAGCTCGATTTCCTGACCCATCCCGATCACCGCGGCCACGAAGCCTGGGGCGCGCTGGACATGAAATTTGCCGAGCCGATCGGTATCGGCGTCGCCCGTTACATCGCCATGCCGGAGCGTCCGGGCGTGGCCGAAGTGGCGCTGACCGTGATCGACGCCTACCAGCGCATCGGCGCCGGTTCGCTGCTGCACGCCTGTCTGCATCTCACGGCATCGCGGCAGGGCTATCGCACCTTCTACTACGACGTGCTGTGGGAGAATTCCGGTTTCCTGCGCTATCTGAAATCCTTGGGCGGCAAGGTTGTTGGCTCGGAGGCGGAGGTTGCCAGCATTGAGATGCCGATCTACGGATCATCGATCGAGGT
>NZ_CAISIQ010000398.1 GCF_903885465.1 uncultured Nevskia sp. | reverse complement strand
TGCCTGCGAGTTCGTGACGGTGCCGGAAAACGCACTGACCCAGATGCCGGCGAATTACGGCTACGACGAAGCTGCAACCCTGAGCTGCGCCGGCGTCACTGCCTGGCGGGCACTGGTGGTCAACGGTGGCCTTAAGGCCGGTGACACGGTGCTGGTTCAGGGCAGCGGCGGCGTGTCGATCTTTGCGCTGCAGCTGGCCAAGCTGGCCGGCGCCACGGTCATCGCCACCTCGTCATCGGACGAGAAGCTGGAGCGTCTGCGCAAGCTCGGCGCCGATCATCTGATCAACTACAAGTCGGTGCCGGAATGGGGTGCAGCGGCGGCGAAGCTGTGCGCTCGCGGCGGCGTCGATCACGTCGTCGAGATCGGTGGTGCGGGCACTCTGCCGCAGTCGATCCGCGCCATCCGCGCCGGCGGCCACATCGCCCTGATCGGCGTGCTTGCCGGTCGCGAAGGCGTGATCCCCACTTCCGAACTGATGCGCAAGCAGGGCCGGCTGATCGGCCTCACCGTCGGCAGCCGCCGCCATCAGCTGGATCTGATCCGCGCGATCGAAGTCAACGGCCTGCGTCCGGTGATCGACAGCCGTTTCCCGCTGCTGGCGCTGGGCGATGCCTTCCGCCATCAGGCCAGTGGCCAGCACTTCGGCAAGATCTGCGTCGACGTGTCCGGCGCAGCCTGAACCACGCTCCGTGATGACGCGGTCGCGTCATCACGGAGATCACCATGAAGGCCTAACCGCGGCTCAGGGCTCTCCGGCCAGCGGGCCGAAGGCAGCTGGAGCCTTGCGGTGATGAGTGGCTGCCTCGTAGGCGGAACCGACCTTCACCAGCAGCGATTCCTCGCCAGGGCCAGCCCAGAAGGCGATGTTGTACGGCAGCGGGCTCTTCAGCTTGGTCGGCTTGGTTCCTTCCACGCCTTCGTACTTCTTGCCGTCCTTGCTCAGTGCGAACACCGGGTCGTAGACGGTATCGAGGAAGCCAGCCGGCACGAACACCTCGGGAATGCCGAGCGAGGCGCCGTAACCATGGCCGGCGCCACCGCCGCCGCCCTGCATGGCGGCACCGCCAATCACCGTCGGCGGCGTCAGCAGCGGCGGATTGACGAACACATCGATGCCGTTCTGCTCCATCACCTTCATCATCGCCATGCGCATCGCATCGCGGCGCTTGATGGTCCAGGTGGTGGCGTAGCTGCGGGCGTCGATCGGCTTGTTTTCCCAGTTCTTCATTGCCGTGTAGCGGACGTCGTTGAAGTACTTGGCATTGGCGTTGAGCGTCGCCCAGTCGTAGACCTTGCTGTCACCGCGCAGCGCCAGGTACTGGCCGAAATTGAAGGCGAAGGTGTAGCCGGTGACCAGATCCGGCCCGGTCGGCGGATTGCCCATCATGCGGCCGAAGTTCAGCGCCGCCGGCCACGGTGCCTTGTGCACTGAAGCCTTGACCAGATAATCGCGGCTGGTGACGTCGTAGCCCGGCACTTCGAATTCAGGCTTGCCGTCCTTCTTCCAGGCCAGCACTTCCGGCAGGTGCATCGGCACGATCTCGGCGATCGCATCGATGAAGTTGAACTTCATGTTCGGGATCGACGGATCGTCCGGGTAGTTCGGATCGACCGATTCCACCAGTTCGGCGCCCAGTGACTGCAGCACCTTCAGCTCTTTGTTGATGCCATCGCTGATGCCGGCGGCGCTGAGCTTGTCCTTGACCATCAGCTCGCGCAGCACGCCGATGCGGATGCCGGCCAGCGGCTTGGCGGTGCCGGCCGGGACCAGGGCGCTGACATAGGGCTTGTCGGCGGCGATCACCCGCGGCAGTGCGGTGTAGATGTCGCGCGAATCGAAGTAGCTGCCGGTCTTCTTGTCGCGGAAGCCGTCGAGCAGCATGGCCGCGTCTTCGACCGTCTTGCAGATGATGCCGGGGCGATCGCGATAGGGATCGGCACCGATGCCGCCGCCGAAGGAGATCATGCCCTTGGTCGGCACCAGGGTGCCCGCGCCGTTGTGAGTGCCCGGATTGCGGCAGGAACCACCGGTGGTTTCGCAGATCGAGCAGACCACCAGATTGGCCGCCACCGAAACACCGGAGCCAGCGCTGGAACCGCCGGTTACTCGCGTGGTGTCGTAGGGATTGCAGGCCGTGCCGCCCCAAGTTTCACGCGAACCGCCCTGGGTCAGGGTCGGCCGGGTGACAGTGGCATCGCCGGCCGGATCGCCGCTGCCGCCGTTGTACTCGGCGTTCTGCGCCTGGGCGTAGATGATCGCGCCGGAAGCGCGCATGCGCGCCGTCAGCGTTGAATCGACCGGCGCGAAATCGGTCGCGTACTTGACGTCGCCGCCGCCGGTGGAGCGCATGTCCTTGGCGTCGTAGATCGCCTTGAACGACATCGGCACGCAGTACAGCGGCATCGCCTTCAAGTCCGGATTCTTGCCGAACTGCTTGTCGAGTTCGGCGGCACGCTCCAGCGCATCCGGCTGCTTGCGGAAAGCATCGCAGGCCTTCGGGCAGCTGGCCGGCAGCGCGCCGGTGGCGCTGTCGCATTCGGCCTTGCAGGACACCGAACGCTCGCCGCGGAGATTGATCGTTTCCAGGCCGTTGACCTGCCCGGCATTGGCGATGCCGGCGACCATGCCGTACTGCTGAAACACCGAAGGATCGGACAGCGTCGGCTCCATGCGGCCGTAATCCGGCTTCAGGCCGCTGTACTTGCCGAAGTCCGGAATCAGCTTGTTGATCGCCACCGTCTCGGTCGGAAACTTCAGTGCCGCGCCACCGCGCACCGTGCCCGGCGCGGCCGGAACCTTGGCGCCATCGGCAGTGATCAGCGCCGTGCAGACGCCGTTGTAGGCCTTGGCACGAGCGGCATAGGCCTCGACCACCTGCTTGCAGCTGACCTCGCCAGCCTGGATGCCGCGATGAATCTCTGCAATCGAGGTTTCCTGCAGGTGGAAGCTGTTTGCGGGGGCCTTCTCAGCGGCCTGGGCCGCACCGGCGACAAGCGCCAGTACGGACAGGACCAGGGTACGAACAAGTTTGCGCGCCAGCATGGTGTGTCCTCTTCAGATTAGGACTGCGTTGATCTGAAACTGAGGCGCGTTCCTTGCGCCACAGCCGATGGATGAGCTGTGGCGTGGGTGCTTCTAAGATTTCCTGGCCAACAGGACGAATGCAGCCAGCGGCTCGTGTCGATGGCAAGATGCCTTGACCGTTGCGCGCACTGACATTGCATCTCTCCCGAAGCATCGACCTGGGTTGCGGACCCGTTGATACGCCACATCGAGATAGCGCGATCACCGGCGACACCCCTATGCGACGGAAGCCGACGCCGTCCCCCTACCCTGACCACAGCAGCCGGGATCAGGGTTTGCGGAACTTGAGCAGGAAGCGATCGGTGCGGTCGTGCATCGCATGCGCCTTGACGATGTGCGGATCGTCCGCGTGGCGCAGCACGGGGCTTTCGGCAACGAAGGCAAAACCGGCCGCGAGCAGCTCCCGCTTGACCTCGGCGGGATCGATGCGATGCAGGGTTTCGGTATCGCGCGCGCCGGAGCCGGGCTCGGCGGCGTGGTCTTCGACGATCAGGATGCCGCCCGGCTTCAACGCGTTCAGCAAGGCTATGCCAACCGTCAGCAGATTCGGCGAGCCGAACGCGGGGTTGTGCAGGTCGTGGTAGTTCTCGGAAGTCCAGATCACGTCCAGCGGTTCGGCCGCCGTGAAGTTCTCGGCTGCCGGGCTCTTCGCCCAGTACTCGTAGACGCCGCCGGGATCGTCGCTCGACGACCACAGCTCCGGTGCCGGCACCATGCGCGGCTGCAAGCTGGTTGCGGTGACGTTGCCGCAAGGCTCGCCGACAACGGCTTCCGCAGGCTTGTCAGCCGGCAGCGGGCCTGAACGCTTGAACGGCACGGCGATCGCGTAGACGTGGCCACCGTCGCCGACCAGCTTGCAGAAGATCCGCGTGTAGTAGCCGCGGCCGGGCATCAAGTCGGCCAGCTTGTCGCCAGGCTTGATGCCAGCGAAGGCGATCACCTCGGCCGGCTTGCGGTCGGCATCGCGCTGGCGGTCCGAATCAGGCCGGCTCGGATCGGCGACCGCTGCCACCACGTAGGCAGGAATTGCCGCTGGTGATTCGGCGGCATCCGCAAGCAACGGCAGCATCGCGACTGCCGCGACCAGCATGCCGCGCAAGGCACTTCTGCAAGTCACCGTCGATCTGGTCATCGCGGCGCTCGCCGAGTGCCTTGCCGATCAGCGAAGGTCTCAGGGCTCTCCCGCCAGCGGCCCGAACGCGGCCGGCGCCTTGCGGTGATGCGTCGCGGCCTCGTAGGCGGACGCGACTTTCAGCAGCAGGCTTTCCTCGCCCGGGCCGGCCCAGAAGGCGATGTCATAAGGCAGCGGGCTGCTCAGCTTGGTCGGCTTGGTGCCGGCCACGCTTTCGTACTTGCTGCCGTCCTTGCTGAGCACGAAGCTGGGTTCGTAAAGCGTGTCGAGAAAGCCGGCCGGCACGAACACTTCCGGAATGCCCAGACGGGCGCCGTAGCCGAAGCCCAGGCGCAGATCGCGATCCGGTTCGGCCGCGCCACCGAGCTTCGCCGGCGGTGTCGACAGCGGCGGGTTGACGAACACGTCGATCTTGTTCTGCTCCATCACCTTCATCATCACCATGCGCATCGCGTCGCGGCGCTTCATCGTGTAGGTGGTGTCGTAGGTGCGGATGTCGATTTCCTTCTCGCCCCAGTTCTTCGCCGCCGCCAGCTTGGCGTCGCTGTAGTACTTGGCGTTGGTGTTCAGCGTGTCCCAGTCGTAGATCGTGCTGTCGCCGCGCTCGTTGAGGTACTTCGCCATGTCGAAGCTGAAGGTATAGCCGGTCACCACGTCGTCACCGCCCGGCGGGTTGCCGAAGATGCGGCGAATGTTCAGCTTGGCCGGCCACGGTGCCTTGTGGTTCGAGGCCGCAACCAGATACTTGCGGCTGTTGATATCCCAGCCCGGCACTTCGAATTCCGGCTTGCCGTCCTTCTTCCAGGCCAGCACTTCCGGCATGTGGAAGGGCAGCACTTCGGCCATCGCTTCCTGGAAGCCGAAGCTCAGATTCGGGATCGACGGATCATCCGGGTACTGCGGATCGACGGTCTCGACCAGTTCGGCACCGAGATCCTTCAGCACCTGCAGCTCGCGGTTGATGCCGTCGATGATCGGGCCATCGCTGGGCGCGTGCTTGACCATCAGCTCGCGGACCACGCCGATGCGCAGGCCGGCCAGCGGCTTGGTCGTGCCGGCCGCAGTCAGCGCGCTCTTGTAGGTGGTCTTGGTGGCGATCGCGCGCGGCAGCGAGGTGTAGGGATCGCGGGGATCGAAGTAGCTGCCGGTCTTGCTGTCGCGGAAAGCGTCCATCACGGTGGCGGTATCGGCCACCGTCTTGCAGTGGATGCCGGGACGATCCTGATAGGGATTGGCGCCGATGCTGCCGCCGAAGGAGATCATGCCCTTGGTCGGCACGAAGTTGACGACGCCGTTGTGAGTGCCCGGATTGCGGCAGGAACCTCCGGTGGTTTCGCAGATCGAGCAGACCACCAGATTGGCCGCGACCGAAGTGCCCGAACCGCCGGACGAGCCGCCGGTTTCGCGCTCGGTGTCATAGGGATTGCAGGTGGTGCCGCCCCAGCTTTCGCGCGCGCCGCCGGTGCCAATCGACGGCTTCTGCACCTTGTTCGCACCGCCCGGATCGCCGCTGCCGCCGTTGTACTCGGCGTTCAGCGCGTGGGCGAAGATGATCGCGCCGGCGCTGCGCATGCGGGCGATCAGGGTCGAATCCTTCGGTGCGGCGTCCATCGCGTACTTGGCGTCGGCACCGCCGGTGGAGCGCAGATCCTTGGCGTCGTAGATCGCCTTGAACGACATCGGCACGCAATACATCGGCATCGCGGCCAGGTCAGGATTCTTGCCGTACTGCTTGTCCAGTTCAGCGGCACGCTCGATGGCGTCCGGCTGCTTGCGGAAGCTGTCGCAAGCCTTCGGGCAGCTGGCTGGCAGCGCACCGGTGGCGCTATCGCATTCGGCCTTGCAGGACACCGAACGCTCGCCGCGGAGATTGAGGGTGTCCAGGCCGTTGATCTGCTTCGCATTCGGAATGCCGGCGACCATGCCGTACTGCTGGAACACCGAGCGATCGGACATCGTCGCTTCCATGCGCCCGTAATCCGGCGTCTGGCCCTTGTACTGGCTGAAGTCCGGCACCAGGCTGCTGAAGGCCACGGTCTTGGTCGGGAACTTGATCGGCGCGCCCGCGCGAACGGTGCCGAGCACGCCCGGTGCCTTGGCGCCGTCGGCAGTGACCAGCGCCGTGCAAACGCCGTTGTAGGCCTTGGAGCGTGCCACATAGGCCTCGACGATCTGCCTGCAGCTGACTTCGCCGGAGCGGATGCCCTGGTGGATTTCCTCGATCGAGGTCTCCTGCAAGTGGAAAGCTTTATCGGCCGCGAGTGCAGCACCGGCGCCGAGCGCCAGCACCGACATCACGAATATCTGTAGTCCTTTACGCAGCATCGCTATCCCCTCCGCAGACAAGCTGGACCCTGGAATGACGATGTCCCGGGGTCCCGGTACGGAATCGCCAGGGCGGCCTCGAAGCCTGCGCAGGAAACTTGTCAGCGCGGTTTCGGCACAGCCCTGCCTATATCGACGCGAGCGGTGGCCGATCCCCTACCGCGCAATCGGCGGTGACTCGAGTTCCACCGTGCCGCTGGCCGGCGCATGACGCTTGCCGCCCACCAGCGCGTTCAGCATCACGTACATCGCCGGGATCACGAACAGGGTCAGCAAGCTGCCGATCAGCAGGCCACCGATCACCGCGATGCCCATCGACATGCGGCTTTCCGAGCCGGCGCCGAGCGCCAGCGCGATCGGCAGGATGCCGAGCAAAGTCGCCAAGGTGGTCATCAGGATCGGCCGCAAACGCGCTGCTGCCGCTTCGCGGACAGCGATCAGTGCCGTCGCCGCTCCGGCCTCGCGGCGCTGATTGGCGAACTCGACGATCAGGATGCCGTTCTTGGTGACCAGGCCGATCAGCATGATCAAGCCGATCTGCGAGAACACATTCAGGGTTTGATTGAACATCCACAGCGCGCCGAGCGCACCGGCCAGCGCCAGCGGCACGGTCAGCAGGATCACCAGCGGATCGCTGAAGCTTTCGAACTGCGCCGACAGCACCAGATAGATCAGCACCAGCGCCAGCAGGAAGACCACGCCGAGCGACGACGAGCTCTGCACGAAGTCGCGCGCGGCACCGGTGAGGGTCGTCGTGTAGCGGCTGTCGAGCACCTTCTTGGCGGCGGCATCGAACACGGCGATGCCTTCACCGATGGTGTGACCCGGTGCCAGCGTGCCGGAGATGGTCGCGGCTGCCAGCCGGTTGAAGCGGTACAGCTCCGGCGGCGAACTGCTTTCGACCATCGTCACCAAGTTGTCGAGCCGCACCAGCTCACCGCTTGCGTTATGCACGGACAGGCCTTCGAGCGCATCCGGCCGCGAGCGGAAATCACGCGTCAGCTGGCCGATCACGTCGTACTGCTTGCCGTTGAGAATGAAGTAGCCGAAGCGCTGGCCGCTGAGCGCGGCCTGCAGCGTCTGGGCGATGTCCTGCGCCGATACGCCGAGGGTCTGCGCCTTCGCACGATCGATGCTGACCTTCACTTCCGGCTTGTTGAACTTCAGATCCGAGTCGACGAAGGTGAACACCGGGCTGGCCTTCACCTCTTCGAGAAACTTCGGCAGCACCTCGGCCAGCTGTTCGATCTCCAGCGCCTGCAGCACGTACTGGACGCCGACCTGCGCCGAACGGCGGTCGCCGATGCTCGCTTCCTGGGTGATGTTGACGCGGGCGCCGTTGAAGCGCTTGGCCATCTGCTGCAGGTCCGCGGCGATCTCGCCCTGGGTCCGGCTGCGATCCTCGCGCTCCTTCAGGAACAGGCGCACGAAGCCGTTGTTGACTGGCCCGGAGACGCCATTGGAGCCGCCGAAGCCCGGCACCTGGGTCATCATCAGATGCGCTTCAGGCACGCGTTCGGCCGTCGCTGCCGTGACGTCGTCCATGAAGTTCTGCATGTAGTCGTAGCTGGCACCTTCGGCCGCCGTGGCGCGCACCCAGACCCGGCCGCGATCTTCCATCGGCGCCAGCTCGCGCGGCAGCAGACCCATCAGCACCCAGATCAGCCCGGCCGAAATCGCCAGCACCAGCAGCGCACTCCAGCGGA
>NZ_CAISIQ010000397.1 GCF_903885465.1 uncultured Nevskia sp. | reverse complement strand
TTCCTTCTCGCGATCGGTCAGCGCTTCCAGCGGCCGCTGACCGCTGGCGGAACTGGTGCTCAGGCTGCGGCCGGCCGCATTGAGCAGCAGTTCCAGATAGACGCGGCTCGGGCCGAGGCGGGTTTCGCCGCCGCCTACCGAAGCCTGCAGCGCGCTGTACTCTTCCTGCAGCAGATTGATCACGTCGCTGCCCTCGTCGAGCATCACCCGCACATAGCCGCCCGGTTCGGCCAGCTGCAGCGCCTTGCGCAGGCTGCGGTGCGAGGCGTTGCGCTGGCCCTTGCGATGCTGCAGCGACGCTTCGAGCAGATGCAGCTTGATCAGCCGATAGGCGCGGCCCGAGGCGTCGGCCATCTCCGCGGAGATCAGTTCGGTGGCCTGCGCCAGATCGCCGCCGTGGATTGCCAGGCGGATGCGGCCGAGAATTTCACCTTCCACTTCTTCGGCGAACGGCAACCAGCCTTCCGGCTGCGGCAGCTTGTCCGCCCGGATGCTGGCGGCGATCTTGTTGGCGCGCACCGGATCGCCAGCCAGCAGCGCCCGACGCACGCGCTCCCAGTTCAAGGTCGAGACCAGGCGGGTCCAGCCGTTGGCACGGCAGATCGCTTCGGCCTCGTCGAGCACTTCGCTGCACTTGTTGCTGCGGCCGCGGGCATCGTGACCGCGGGCCACGGCGAGGAAGGCGGTGAGCATCCAGTCCGGCAGGGTCGAATCGGCAATCGCCTGCAGGTGAGCGCCGGCCATCGCTTCGAGCCCATCCAGTTCGTTGGCTTCGTAAAGCGCCATCGAGTAGCAGGAGGCGATTGCCGCCGATGCGAAGGACTTGTCCAGCTCCGGCTGATGCTCGGCCATGCCGGTGCGCAGGCGGATCAGCGCTTCATCGATCTGGCCACGCAGCAGATAGCCCATGCTGTCGATGGCGACGGTATAGCCGCCGCTGAAGGTCGCCTGACTGCGTTCGTTGTGGTCGCGGGCGATGGCGATCAGTTCGCGGCCGCGTTCGAAATCGCCGCTGGTGATCGCCTGATAGGCCAGCAGGTTGGCGGCGGCGCCATATTCGAAGGCGCCGAAGCCGACCATCTCGCGGTTGCGGACATCGACGTTCTCGAGGATCGCGAATGCTTTCGCGACTTCGTTGCGTGACATCGCCGCCATCGACAGCACGATGCCGCAGTGGCCACCCGTCGTCACCGGTGGCAGGTCTGCATCGCGCTCCAGCGCCGGCTCGATCTTGCGCATTTCGCTGTAGCGACGCAGGAAGGTCAGCGCGTAGGCGACCTTCACGACCAGTTCCCTACGGCTCAGGGTCGCTTCCAGCGGCAGGCGTGAGAACCAGCGCTCGACGGTCATCAGATGGGCACGCGACACCAGATTGGACGCCCAGATGTTCAGCGCATCGGCAGCGAGTTCAGCGTCGCCATATTCCAGCGCGTGATGGACGGCTTCTTCATAGTGGCCATTGCGGAAGTGCCAGGCGGCGGCCCGCTGATGGACCTCGTGGGCGATCTCGGGTGTCTCGCTGCGCAGTTGCTCGGCGAGGAAGGTCGAGAACAGCCCGTGATATTTGAACCAGCGCGGCTCGGCATCGAGGCTGCGGATGAACAGGCCCGAGCGTTCGAGCCTCAGCAGCGTGTCCTGCGAGCGACTGCGGCCGGTCACTTCATCGCATAGCGAGGCGCACATGCGGCCGAGCAGCGAGGTGCGCAGCAGGAATTCCTGGTCGTCCGGCGGCTGCAGCGACAGCACGCTGTCGGTCAGGTATTCGGCCAGTTCGCGGGGGCGTGAGGCGCCGAAATCGGCCAGCGTGCGGCGCACGTCCGGGTTGGCAAGGCTCAAGCGGAACAGCTGGATCGCCGCCGGCCAGCCTTCGGTATGCAGGTAGACCGATTCCACTTCCTCGCGGGTGATCTCGATAGCGCCACGCGAGGCGAAGAACTGCTCGACCTCGCTGCGCGAGAAGCGCAGATCGTCGGCACGCAGCAGGGTGGTCTGGTTGTTGACCAGCAGCTTGGCCATGCCGATGTCCGGCACCGAGCGCGAGCCGACGAAGATCCGGACATTGGCCGGCACGTGCTCGAACAGCTCGCGGAAGAAGGCCAGCAGCGACTTGTTGGTCAGCACCTGGAATTCGTCGAGGAAGATCGCCACCGGCGTACCGATCTTCAGCAGGCGGTCGACGATCCAGTCGGTGCGGGTGCGCAGCTTCGGGCTGGCAAAGTCCTCATCGCCCGCCGGCGGGGCGTCCATCGCGTCATCGCCGATCAGCGAGGCAACCACGGCCTGCAGATGCACCGAGAAGCGCCGAGTGTCGTTGTCGGCATCGTCGAAGCTCAGCCAGCCGGTGCGGTAGCCCTCGCTCTCGCACAGCGATTTCAGCTGCTGCAGTGCTGTGGTCTTGCCGTGCCCGGCCGGTGCCTGCAGGAACACCACGCGCGCAGTGCCACTGCGCAAGGCGCGCTGCAGCACTTCCTTGCGTTCGATCGCGCCGGCGTAGCTGGTCGGGGCAAACAGCTTGTGACTGTAGACCTCGGCTTCGGCGCCGGTGTTTGCCTGGGCACCCCAAATCATTTGTTCTCCTCGCCTGCCGTGTCTGGCATCAACGGCGCGGGCGGCAATCTACCGCGCATCCGCACCTGGCCGCAGACGAGGTGTTCAACAGTCGACGACAGCGTCGCCAGCCCATCCTGCGGGCCCGGTGGGCAGCCAGGCCCGCGGAGGGTCATCGGGCAGAGCCGCTCAGGCGACCTTGACCACGACCTTGCCGAAGTTGCCGCCGGCAAGCAGTTCCGTGAAGCCCTGCGGGGCTTCTTCCAGCGAACCGACGACATGCTCGCGAATCTTCACCGCGCCGGATTCGATCGGCTGGGTCATCGCCGCGAGGAAGTTGGCGTAGTGGGCGGGGTACTGATCGAAAATGATGAAGCCTTCAAGCTTCATGCGTTTGAACAGCGCTTCGGTCAGAAAACCCGGCAGGCGATCGGCGCCGTTCATGCCGGCGCCGGAGTAATGGGCGACCAGGCCGCAGAGCGGCATCCGCGAGTTGAGGTTCATCAGCGGCAGCACCGCATCGAACACCGGCCCGCCGACGTTCTCCATGTAGATATCGATACCCTTCGGGCAGGCCGCTTTCAGACGCTCCGGCAGGCCGGCGCCGCGGTGATCGATGCAGGCATCGAAGCCCAGTTCCTTGACCGCGTAGGCGCACTTGTCGGCGCCGCCAGCGATGCCGACGACATGGCAGCCGGCGAGCTTGGCGAGCTGGCCGATGATCTGGCCGACCGCGCCTGTGGCTGCAGCGACGACGAAGGTTTCACCGTTTTTTGGATGGCCGATCTGGTTCAGCGCGTACCAGGCGGTGAAGCCGGGCATGCCCAGCGAGCCGAGATACATGCTCGGCTGCTTGGCGTTGGCCGGCAGCTTGATGATCACGTCGCTGCCATCGGACAGCGTGTAGTCCTGCCAGCCGGCATAGGAATGCACCAGCTCGCCGACCTTGTAATCCGGATGATTCGAGGCAACGACCTCGGACACCGTGCCGCCGACCATCACTTCGCCCGGCTTCACCGAGGCCATGTAGCCGTCGGTTTCGTAAATGCGCACGCGCATGTATGGATCCAGCGACAGCCAGGTGGTGCGCAGCAGCATCTGTCCCGGGCCCGGCGTCGGCACCGCGACGGTTTCGAGGCGGAAGGTGCTCGCATCCGGCTCGCCCTTCGGTGACTGGGCAAGAACGTAGCGGCGGTTGACGGTTGCAGACTGCGACATGGTTTCAGGTTCCTGAGGGTGAAAAGGACAGCAACGGACCGCCTGGACGACGCATGTCGTCCAGGTGCCGTGTTGGGAGATCGAGTGCCGCCTTCAGATCGTTTCGCGGCGTCCGCCGAGCATCATCTGCAGCAGTTCAGCGAACGAGGCCGCGCCCATCTTGCGCATCAGGCGCCCGCGATGGGCTTCGACGGTCTTGTAGCTGATGGCCAGCTTGCGGCCGACTTCCTTGTTGCTGCGTCCGGCGACTACCTGATCGAGAATTTCGCGCTCGCGGGCGGTCAATCCTTCCAGTCGCTGGCTGCGCAGGAATTCGCGGCGGCGAGCATCGCGACTGTCGGCATCCAGTGTCAGCGCCTGGCCGATGCGTTCCAGCAGCTGAGCGTTGTCGTAGGGTTTCTGCAGGAAATCGACGGCACCGCCTTTCATCGCCTGCACCACAGTCGGAATGTCGCCGTGGCCGGACAGGAACAGGATCGGCAGATGGATATGGCGGCGCTTCAGCTCGTCCATCAACTCCGGGCCACTCAGGCCGGGCATCTGCACGTCGAGCACCAGGCAGCCGCAGGCATCGGGGCGGGCGATGGCCAGAAAGGCTTCCGCGGAATCGCAGGTCTGCACGTTCAGCTGAGCGGATTCCAGCAGCCAGCGCAGCGAATCGCGCATCGCAGTGTCGTCATCGACGACGAATACGGTGGACCGGCTCGGGGTAAGGATTTCGGTCATTTCGTTAGCGGCTTTCATGGATTCATCACGGTATTGAGGTCGAAGCGGAAACAAGCACCGCCTTCGGGGTTGCTGGCCACGCGCAGGCTGCCGCCGTGGGATTCGATGATCGAGCGGCAGACGGCTAGGCCCAGGCCGAGGCCGTCCTGCTTGGTCGTGAAGTAAGCGTCGAAGATCTGGCTGCAGGCTTCCGGCGAAATGCCGGGACCGCGATCGCTGATCGTGACTTCGACCCGGCCACCGGCCAGCGGCCGCGATTCGATGCGCAGCAGGCGCTGCTCGGCGGGGCTGGTGGCCATCGCTTCGTAGGCATTGCGGATCAGGTTGAGCAGCACCTGACGGATTTCCAGTGCATCGACCATCACCGTCGGCGGTGCCGGCGCCAGCAGCAGTTCCAGACGCACGCCGAGCTTGCGGCGCTGGTGGTCGAGCAGGCCGAGCATGTCGCCGATCAGCGCGTGGAGATCGGTGGCGGTGGTTTCCGGCACGTGGCGACGGACGAAGCCGTGCACCTGGCGAACGATGCTGCCGGCGGTCTCGGTGTGCTGGATCGCTCGGCTGATGACCCCGTCGAGTTGTTCGGACGTGCAATCGCCTTGCTTGAGGCGCAGCTGGCAGCCATGCAGGTAGTTGAGCGTGGCTGCCAGCGGCTGAGCGAGTTCGTGAGCCAGCGCGCCTGCCATTTCGCTCATCGAGTTCAGGCGCGAAGCGCGGGCCAGATCCTCCTGGTGCCGGCGGCGGATCTCGGCCAGCTGCTGCTCAAGCTGGGCTTGTGCCTCGCGAAGGGCGTTCTCGGCCTGCTTGCGCGCGCTGATGTCTTCGATCGTCCATACCGAGCCTGCCGATGGGCGGCTGACATCGACCGCCTGGCCGCTCAACTGGCACCAGAACAGGCTGCCATCGCGGCGGCGCATCAGGCGTTCGATCCGGCAACTGCCCTGGCGTTCGAGCTGCCGGCCGCTGCTGCGGCCACAGGCCACGTAGTCGCTATAGCTCGGATACAGCATCTGCAGATTGCGCTGGTTCAGCTCGCCGGGACCGTAGCCGAACAGCGTTTCAAGGCGCCGATTGCAGCGCTGCAGTTGGCGATCGCGGACGTGACCGATCGCCATTGCGGCATGCTCGAACAGCAGCGAAGCCTCGTAGGAGGGGCGTCGCGGCTCTTGCCGTTCCGCACGGCGCAGCAGTTCCACCACCGGTGCGGCGCTCATGCGGCCGCTCCGGCCAGGAGGTCGGTCTGGGGTTTGAATCGGGTCATTCGCTCCTCCGCCTGGCGGTATCCCGACCAGTGCTTATCGTCAAGTGAGGGTCAACGCTAGGGGCGGGGGCGCGCACTACCCGGACGGGTGGAATCCGCAATTGCCGGATGTCAGAGAGGCGGAACACACGGCAACTTCGAGTGGTCCGAGGATGAAGAAAACGTCGAATTCTTCAGTGTTTGCGGCCATTGCGGTGCAGGCGCCGCGAGCGCTGCGGATGCGTTATCGTCGGCACTTGGTCTGCATGCCTACCATTGCCACCCAGACTGGCGGCTGCGATTCGCACCGACAGTGGCAGGGCTGCATCCAGATCGTCCCTGCAGCAGCAGATTCGCCCAGCACATTGACCAGACACATTGATCAGGCGGCCGGCAAAAGTACCGGACGCTGACCCGCACCGAGGAGCTTTGCCCATGTATATCAACCGTTTCGACCGCGGCTTCTCACGCCGCAAGTTCCTCAATGACGCAGCGCGCGGTGTGCTCGGCGCCGGCGTGCTGATGCCGCTGAGCGAAGCGATCTCGGCCAATGGCGAGATCAACAAGGCCTACCCGGACGAGTTGCTGTCGATCGAGGGCTACACCAAGGGCAAGGTCAAGACCGGCGACATCATCGACGCCAACAATGTCCAGTACGTGAAGGATCTGCTGGAGCCGGTGCGCTATGAGCAGATCCTCAAGCAGGGTCGCAAGCTCAAGATCGGCAAGACCACCAGCGAGATCATGCGGCTGTCGCCCTGGGAGTACATCGAGGCGACCTTGAGAAACAACGGCAAGGCCGGCTTCGATGCCCGGGGCAATGTGGTCAACAAGGCTGATGGCCAGCCGTGGATCGGTGGCAATCCGTTTCCGGACCCGAAGAATGGCCTCGAACTGTTTGCCGCGCAGACCCTGAACTGGGGCCGTCACGATGCCTCGTTCTACGCGATGAAGCTGTATGCGACCGACCCGGGCGGCGATGTCCGTTTCACCTACACCGGCGGCTGGTGCGAGTATTCGCCGGTGGCCCGCGTCAGCATGGAGCCGATGCCGTACGTAGAGAGCCAGAAGACCAAGCTGCGCTATCAGTCGGTGTTCTTCACGCAGCCGCAAGCCTATCGCGGCACCTCGTTCCTGAATATCTGGGACTACGATCACTCGACCTTCCCGGCGCTCTACGGCTATGTGCCCGAGTTCCGGCGCATTCGTCAGTTCCCGTCCGATCAGCGCTTCGAGCCCTTGATTCCGGGCCTGACCCTGTTCCTGTCCGATGCCTGGGCCGCCGGTGATCCGCTGTACACCTGGGGCAACTACAAGATCGTCGGCCGCGGGCCGTTCCTCGCCGGTCTGGCCGATGGCTGGGCGTCTGACGATCCGAACTGGGAGCACAAGACCCATGGCGGGCAGAAGGGCAAGACCTTTTGGGACGCTACCGTCGAGCTGGTGCCGGAAGCGATCATCGTCGAGGCCGAGCCGGTCAAGTTCCCGCGCGCGCCGATCGGCAAGAAGCGCGTCTACTTCGATGCCCGCAACCAGATCGTCATCGGCATGGTCACCTACGATCGCAACATGAAGCCGTACCGCTCCTTCGACGGTGCCTATTCGATGTACGACCAGGGCGGCAAGAAGGTCATGGATGGCAAGCATCCGTACTGGAGCTGGGCGCATGTCACGTCCAGCGACATCCAGACCGGCAGCGTCACCCGCATCGAGCAGGTCAAGCAGGTGGAAGGCGTCTATCAGAGCGGTGCCAACGATCCGGCTTACTACGACAAGTATCTGACCCAGGCGGCGCTGCAGCGTCTCGGTGCCTCCTGAGCCGGCAAACCTTCCTGTGATCTGCTGATCCTCCCCCGATCATCATCGGGCCGCGCACGGCGCAGCCCGATGTCTGGAGTTGATGAACCATGTATACGCTGCGTGCCCGACTGGCTCGCTGGGTGCTCGGGCACCGGCGGCTTTCGTTTGCGATCTTTGGCCTGATCACACTGTTCTTCGCCGCCGGCCTGCCTAGAGTCAAGCTGGAAACCGTCTTCCGTGACCTGCTGCCGACCGACGATCCTTTCGTGCAGGTCTACAAGGCGCACCCGAACTTCGGCAGTCCGCTGATGGTGATGGTGATGCTGCGGGTCAAGGAAGGCGACATCTTCAACCCGGTGACCCTGGCCAAGACCTGGCAGTTCACGCGCGACATCGACAAGGCCCCCGGTGTCGATCACGAGCAGATCCTGTCGATCACCACCGAGAAGGCGCGCTACTCGGAAGCCACGCCGTTCGGCATCGACATGCGGCCGCTGATGTCTGATCACTCGCCGGCCGATGCCGAGGAAGTGGCCGACTTCCGCCGCAGAGTCGACCGTGCACCGAACGTGCGCACCTTCCTGATCAGCGAGGACAACCGCTCGACGATCATCATGGCGACGTTCATCGAGGACAAGGTCGATTACGGCACGGCCTTCGAATACGTCGAGGCACTCGCCCAAGGCGCCCGCGATGCCAATACCGAAGTCTTCATCGCCGGCCAGCCGACGCTGATCGGCTGGGTCTACCGCTACGAGTGGCAGATGGTCGGTATCTTCGCCGTCACTCTGGGCCTGCTGATCGCCTCGCTGGCGCTGTACATGCGCAACATGGTCGGCGTGCTGACGCCGATCCTGACCAGCGCCACGGCGGCGATCTGGGCCTTCGGCCTGGTTGGCTGGCTGAATATCTCGATCGAACCGCTGCTGATGATCGTGCCGCTGCTGCTGACGGCGCGCTCGTTCTCGCATTCGGTGCAGTTCACCGAGCGCTATTACGAGATCTACGCGCACGTCAAAGACCGCGTGAAAGCCGCCGAAATCACTATGAGCGTGATGATGGCGCCGAGCGTGCTCGGCATCTTCACCGACGTGCTCGGCATCGTCGTGGTCATGGCCGCGCCGATCCCGGCAATGGTTCGCCATGCGATCTTCTGCGGCATGTGGGCGGTCTGGCTGATCCCCACCGGCTGCGTGCTGATCTCGCTGCTGCTGGCCACCTTGCCGGCACCGGACAACGTTCAGTCGCTGACCGGCCACGGCAAGGAATCCGGCGTCCATCGGCGCATCCAGCGCCTGCTCGCGGCGATCTCCAGCATCACCCACGGCCCACGAGCCAAGCTGACCTCGGTGGTCGTCGTGATCCTGTCGGTACTGGTGGTCTGGACCTCGTCGCAGATCAAGATCGGCAACCCGGTGGAAGGCACCAACCTGCTCTGGAACGACTCGGCTTTCAATCAGTCGGTGCGGGCGATCAATGGCAGCTTCCCTGGCGTCAACACGCTGGAGATCGTGCTGGAGGCGAAGAACCCGGACTCGACGGAGTGGGCCTCGCACACGGTCGATGCCTACGAAACCATGACCCGGTTGCAGGATCTGATGGAGAAGGGGCCGAATCCGCCGCGGGCCACGCTGTCGTTTGCCGACTACCTGCGCGAATCGAACCGCCTGTTCAACGGCGGTGACCCGCGCTGGTCGACGATCGATCCACGCGAACGCGCGGTGTCCTCGGCGGCGATCGGCGCGATGATGGGGTCGAGCAGCAAGAATTTCAGCCATGTCGTCGATCCCAGCCTGCAGCACTCGACGGTGTCGCTCTGGTATCCCGACAACAAGCAGGAAACCGTCGACGCCGCACTGGCTTCGGCAACGGCGGCGGTGGCCGCGGTCGGTGTCGACCACAAGGATTTCACCGTACGCCTGGCAACCGGCACCATCGCGCTGCAGGAAGCGGTGAACCGGGTCATCAAGCGCTATCAGTGGGTGGTGATCGTGGTGCTGAACGTGTTCGTGTTCATCCTTTGCGCGTTCGCCTACAAGTCGATGGTCGCGGGCCTGATCCTGCTGATTCCGGTCAATCTCGCCAATGAAGCGCTGATCGCGGCGATGCACCTGCTCGGTGTCGGTCTCGATACCAATTCGATGATCGTCGCGGCGATCGGTGTCGGTGTCGGCATCGATTACGGCATCTATCTGCTATCGCGTATCTGTGAGGAAATCCAGACGACTTCCGGCACGCCGGATCAGCGCTGGGCGATGGCGATCGACTCGGCGCTGCGGACCACCGGTAAGGCGATCCTGTTCACCGCCAGCGTCATGGTGATCGGCATCATTCCCTGGTATGTGATGTCCGGCCTGAAGTTCGTCGCCGACATGGGCCTGCTGCTGATTGCGATCATGGGCATCAACATGATTTTGGCGCTGGTGGTGCTGCCGCTGATCGTCTGGTGGGTACGACCGAAATTCGCGCTGCGGCCGAATTCGCTGGTCAGTGAAGGTGTCGATCTGGCGTTGTTCACCGACGGCGGCGTGACCGGCAAGATCTGAGCGATGGTAGCGGCTACTGCGCGCCTACCCGAACGGGCGGCGGCGTGGCCGTTGCCGCACTGTCACCCTCGGAAACGCTCAGAACTCATTTCAGATTGCAGAGACGACCGGCCGATCGAAGCTGGCGCCATCAACGTGCCTACCGAGGAGCAGATCCATGGATGACCGCAGCCCCATTTCCACCAAGACGGCTGATTTCGATGCCATCGTCGTCGGCGCCGGCTTCGCCGGCATGTTCATGCTTCATCGTCTGCGCCAGCAGGGCCTGAAGGCTCGCGTCTTCGAGCGTGGCAGCGGCGTTGGCGGCACCTGGTTCTGGAACCGTTATCCGGGCGCGCGCTGCGATACCGAATCGATGGAGTACAGCTACCAGTTCGACGATGCGCTGCAGCAGGAATGGAACTGGCCGGAACGCTATTCCGCGCAGCCAGAGATCCTGAAGTACGCGAATCACGTGGCCGATCGCTACGATCTGCGTTCCGATCTGCAGTTCAACACCAAGGTGCTGAGCGCCAGCTTCGATGAATCCCGCAACTGCTGGACGATCGAGACCGACGACGGCAAGCGTGTCACGGCCCGCTATTTCATCATGGCCACCGGCACGCTTTCGATTGCCAACAAGCCGCAGTTTCCGGGTGTCGAAACGTTCAAGGGCCGCGTGCTGTACACCAGCGACTGGCCGCACGAAGGTGTGGATTTCACCGGCCGCAAGGTCGGCCTGATCGGCACCGGCTCCTCGGGCATCCAGTCGACGCCGCACATCGCCGCACAGGCCGATCATCTGACCGTGTTCCAGCGCACGCCGAACTTCTCGGTGCCGGCCCGCAACCGGCCGTTGAGCGAAGCGGATCGCAACGCCACCAAGGCCCGCTACGGCGAACTGCGCAAGTTCACCTACGAGCAGCCGTTCGCGACCGATTTCCACCTCAACGACCAGTCCGCCCTCAGCGTTTCGCCGGAAGAGCGGAAGCGGATCTATGAACAGCGCTGGAACGAGTACGGCGGCCTGCACTTCATGGCCGCGTTCAACGATCTGATGTTCAACTCGGAAGCGAACAAGACGGTCGCCGAGTTCATCGTCGACAAGATCCACGGCATCGTCGAAGACCCGGCCAAGGCGGAAATCCTGGCGCCGCGTAATGGCGTGGTCGGCTGCAAGCGCCTGTGCAGCGACACTGACTACTTCGAAACCTTCAACCGCGACAACGTCAGCCTCGTCGACGTCAGCAAGCAGCCGATCGAGTCGTTCACCGCCAACAGCATCAAGGTCGGTGGCAACGAATACCCGGTCGACGACATCGTCTTCGCCACCGGTTTCGATGCGATGACCGGTGCCCTGCTCGGCGTCGATATCAAGGGCCGCAACGGTCAGCCACTGCGTGACAAGTGGAGCGCCGGCCCGCGCACCTATCTGGGCCTGCAGACGGTCGGCTTCCCGAACCTGTTCTTCATCTCCGGGCCGGGCAGCCCGTCGGTGCTGACCAACATGATGGTGTCGATCGACCAGCACGTGAACTTCATCAGCGACACCATCCGCCATCTGGAACAGGCCGGTGTCGCACTGATCGAGCCGCAGCAGCCGGCCGAGGACGCTTGGGTCGATCACGTCAACGAAGTCGCCGACCTGACCGTCTACCCGACCTGCAACAGCTGGTACCTCGGCTCCAACGTGCCGGGCAAGACCCGCGTGTTCATGCCTTACGTCGGCTTCAACACCTATGTCGACAAGTGCAAGGACGTGGTCGCCAAGGGTTACGAGGGGTTCACTTTGGTTCGTCGCGCGGCTGAAACGGCTTAAGCAGCCGGCAATGTCTGCCACCGCGCCGATCACCGCTGCCGCCGTCGAGCGCTGCATCCACGACTACATCGCCGCCTGGAATGCCCGTGATTTCCCGGCGATGGCCTCGTTCTTCACCGAACCCTCGGTGTTCGTGCTGGCGGCCGGCACCCATGTGCTGGTGGATCGCGCAGCGCTGGTCGCCTTTCTGCGCGAGGTCTTCGCCGCGCTCGAGGCGGCCGGCTTCGGTCACACCGAGATCGGCGAGATCACCACGAAACGCTGCGCGGCCGGCTTGATGCAGGCCGAGGTCGCCGACATTCGCCGCTATCACCGCGAGGGTCAGCTGCTGGAAACCATCGAGGTGCAGTACACGCTGCGCCGCGATGCCGACGGCGCGTTGCGGATGATCTCGGCGTTGTGGTGCGAGCCGGGTTGGCGCCGCGCTTCCGCGACCTAGCGAGCGACCGAGATCCCCAGACCGACGCGAGTGACCGAGCGGTTGTAGTCGAGCAGGCTTTCGCCGTAGCCCTGCCAGAAATAGGCCGTCCAGAAGAAGTTCTCGCCGGGTCCCGGCACCGAATAGCGCAGCGAAAAGGCACCACGCCCGGTGGTCGGGTTGTAGCGCACCAGGGTGCTGGCCTGATGGCGGGTGAACATGCGCTGCTGCACCTGCAGTTCGGTATAGCCGAGGTAATCCTGGATGTCCGGGTTGTCGTCGCGTTTCGGATCGGTAACCGCGCGCTTCTGGTCCTCGGGCAAGCGATACCACCACTTCCAGTAGACCAGCGTGCCCTGGTGCTCGTAGAACGGCGCGAAGTAGAGGCGATTCCAGCTGCGCGAATCGGGCAGTTCGCGGCCGTTCGATTCATGCTCAAGGCCGAAATCGGCGCCAAGGTTCAGCCAGCGGGCGCGATTGATCGGCTTGAAGCGGTAGAACACTTCCGGGTTGAAGTTGTTGTCGCGGAACGGCTTGGAGTCGGCCCCGTTGAAAGCCTGCAGAAACGACTTCTGCGAGTAGGCAAAAAAGATCGGGTAGTCGAACAGCTTCAACTTGCCGCTGATCGTGAACAGCACTTCGCTGGAACTGCCGGGATAGCGGCCTGAGTAGGTGGCCGGTAGCAGGTACATCGACTTGTACAGGCTCAGGCCCTTGGTATCGGAGGTCAGCGCGAAGGTGTCCGGGTCGACGATGATTCGCCACGAGGTGCTGCGCCGCTTCTCGTATTCGGCCTGTTCCTCGGCCGGACTCAGCGTTCGCGTCGCGGCGGCTGGCGGCGGCGTTGCCGATTCGTCGGCAAGGCCATGATTGATCGCGTCGGCCACGGCCTCGGGCCGCGGTAGCGGCGCCGGGACGGGTTCGTCGGCACCGGCGGGAAGTGCGGAACCACAAGCTATGATGATGGAGGCCGCCAGCCATCTACCGCAGTGAGTCATTGCTGATCCTGGAATTTCGGGGATAGTTGGCACGATAACGGAAATCACCGTTGCTTCCGCAGCGGCGTCCAGCTTCACAACAACCGGACTCCCGATGCTGAAGGAAATCGCGCTGTTTCTCGCCGCTGCCGTGATCGCCGTGCCGCTGTTCAAGCGGCTGGGCCTCGGTGCCGTGCTCGGCTATCTGTTCGCCGGCCTGCTGATCGGCCCCAGCGGCCTGGGCCTGATCGAGGGCGTCGAGCGGGTGCTGCACGTCTCCGAATTCGGCGTGGTGCTGCTGATGTTCGTGATCGGCCTGGAATTGCAGATCAGCCGCCTGTGGCGGCTGCGCGCTCATGTTTTCGGCCTCGGCGGTGCCCAGGTGCTGCTGACGGCGGCGGCACTCACCGGCTGCGCGATTGCGCTCGGCTTGCCCAGCGATGCCGCGATCGTCGCGGGTTTTGCGCTGGCGATGTCGTCGACTGCCTTCGTGCTGCAGATGCTCGCCGAGCGCAAGGAACTGGCCGATCACCACGGCCGGGCGGCGTTCTCGATCCTGCTGTTCCAGGACATCGCGGTGATTCCGTTCCTGGCCTTGCTGCCACTGCTCGGCACGCCGATCGCCGGCCACAGTTCCGGCGGCTGGCTGGGTGGCGCGAAAGCGCTGGCGGTCGTGGTGCTGGTGGTGGTTGGCGGTCGCTACCTGTTGCGGCCGATCTTCCGCCGGCTGGCAGCGGTCGAGATGCCCGAAGTGTTCACCGCCGCGGCCCTGTTGATCGTCACCGGCACGGCGCTGGCGATGGAGGCCGTCGGCCTGTCGATGTCGCTCGGCGCTTTCCTGGCCGGCGTGCTGCTGGCCGATTCCGAGTATCGCCACGAATTGCAGGCCGACATCGAGCCGTTCAAGGGCTTGCTGCTCGGACTGTTCTTCATTGCCGTCGGCATGTCGGCGCAGCTGAGCCTGGTCATGCTCGCGCCGCTGGTGGTGCTGGGCCTGACCTTCGGCCTGATCGCGGTCAAGAGCAGCATCCTGTACTTCATCGGCCGTGTTTCCGGCCTGGCTAATGATTCGGCGCTGAAGCTGGCCTTCGCCCTGCCGCAAGGCGGTGAATTCGCTTTCGTGCTGTTCGGCGTCGCAGCCACGGCCGGCGTTTTGCAGGAAGGCATGAAGGATCTGCTGATCGTGGTCGTCACCGCGTCGATGATCGCCACGCCGCCGCTGTATGCACTGATCGCACGCTGGAGCCAGGGCAAGGCGGAACCGCCTGCCTATGATCCGATCGACGCACCCGAGCACGACATCCTGATCGCCGGCTTCGGGCCGTTCGGGCAGATCGTCGGCCGCATGCTGCGAGTCAAGCGGATTCCGTACACGGTGCTCGAGCGCGACGCACGACAGGTGGATTTCGTGCGCCAGTTCGGCAACACCATCTTCTACAGCGATGCTGGAAGAGTGGAGGTGTTGCGCGCCGCCAAGGCCGACAAGGCGCGCTACTTCGTGCTCGCCATCGCCGATGTCGAGCAAAGCCTGCGCATCGCCGAAGTGGTCCGCCGGAACTTCCCGAACCTGCGCATTTTCGCCTGTGCCCGCGACCGCCCGCATGCGATGCGGCTGATGGATCTCGGCATCACCGACATCATCCGGCGCAGCTATGCGTCCAGCCTGGAAGCCGCCGGCTCGCTGCTGCAGGCGCTCGGCGAACCGGAGCATCAGATCAAGCGCGAGCTGGAGCGCTTCCGCCATTTCGATCAGGAAACGCTGCTCAAGCAGCACGCGATCTATCGCGACGAGCAGGCGCTGGTGCAGACCGCCAAGGAGTTCTCGAAAGAGCTCGAACAACTGTTCGAAGCCGACGCGCTGGCGGCCGAGAAAGCGGCGAGCTAGCTCAAGCCCCACGTAAGCTTTCGCCCAAAAAAGAGGCCGCGAGAGCAGTGCTCATCGCGGCCCAAGGCTCAGGGTCTGGAGGAGAAACAGTGCAGCGGTGTTGCGGTTGCAGCAGGAAAAAAGGGACCAATCAGGAAGCGAGTGCGTAACGCGGTCGGTTCGATGAAGCGATCGACGGTGATTCGGTGCCGATCTGGCGCTGTACCGTCATCGCCGTGCGGATCAGTGCCTGGGTCGACTGGCCCTGATCCGGATAGCGGCTGTGGCCGATGCCCCAGGTGAAGCGAAAACTGTCGCCGCCTTCGACGATCGGCGTCGACAGCAGGCCGCAGAAACCGGTGACCGCCGCAGCCGTGTCGCGCTCGCCCTGTTCGCGAACGAACAGGATCAGGCCGTCATAGGACAGACGGGCCAGCACGTCGTCGCTGGCCAGTTCCTGGTTGAGACGCTCGGCCAGCAGCTTCAGCACACGATTCATCCGTGCATCACCGTGGCGCTGCAGCAGCACCCGGAAATCGCGCAGTTCGGCGTAGATCAGACCGAACGGGCTGATGTCGCGGCGATTGGCGTCAACCAGTTGCTTGAGCAGCTTCTCGGTGAACAGGCTGCGATTCGGCAGGCCAGTGGCGCTGTCGTAGTAGGCGAGGCGATGCACTCTTTCGACTTCGGCCTGCTCGACTTCGCGCTGGGCGCGGCGCTCGAGCCAGCGCTGGTCGAGACGCAAGCCGCAAAGCACGGCGAGCATCGCGCCGACAGCGATCGAGGCCAGCATCAGGCCGCGAGCGATTCCGGCTTCGGCACCTGCCAGCGCCTGGCCGGTGGATTCGATGCTGGCGAACTGCAGACTGCTCAACAGCGCGCCGATCAGCAGCGCGGCACCGATCTTCGGGAGCGGCGCGAGATTCAGCGGGCTGCGGCTGATCATGACGATGGTCAGCAGCATGGTGAGGGATGACGCGATCCAGGCTAGCGCGGCGTACATCGGGGTGGCCGCGGTGGCGACGCCGAGGCCGATCGCCAGATCGCCAACCTGGTTCATCAGCAGCAGGCCGGTGCCGATCGCGGCAGCGCCGAGCGCCTGCCAGATCAGCCGGCGCAGCTTGGTGAAAGCGCGTGTACGGCTGGCCAGATCGATCACGCAACCGACCGCGACGACTGCGATGCAGGTCGTGGCGATGAGCAGCGAAATGTCGAACGATCTATGCATGGAATCCTCTTTCGATGTGGCCATTGTCGGTAGGCAAGAAGGCTGCGAACCCCGCCACCGATGACCGGCACCGATACCGGAACAAGCGGGTTCGATCGGGCCGGCAGCGAAAATGAACGGCAGCGATCGGCCGACCAATGGCGCGGCTGCGCATCTCGTCGGAAGTGCTTGCGAATGTGCGTTCGGACCGGTCGCCGCCGCGCATAATCCAGCCACGATGACCGCAATCATTCCGCAGGTGCTGGTGTCCCTGGTCGCGCTGGGAATGGCCCTGGCGTTCATCTCGGCCGACCGCGAATCGCCGACTTCGCGAGCATTGGCGGCCTCGCTGGCCTGGATCGGTATCGCGATCTTCGTCAATTCGAGCTGGCTGGAACTGTCGCCACATTGGACTTCCGCTGGCGCGCGGATCGGCGGCTGGCTGGCGATCACCGAATCGCTGGCCATCATCACGGTGCTGGAATGGCTGCTGCGCGTGCGCCGGACGATTCCAGCCGGTGCGCTCGATACCCGTGGCGGCGACGGCATGCTGCGTCTCGGCCAGGCCTCCGGCGTGCTGTACAGCGTCTTCGCGATTGTCGCCCCCGAACTGCGCGCCAGCGAATTCCAGTTTGCCGCCAGCAAACCCGGGGCGCTCGGCCACTTCGGCTTCTGGCTGTTCGCCGGGCCGATCCTGTTCTCCGGGCTGACCGGCCTGATCTCGGTCCTGCTGCTGATGCGCCGTCAGCCAGACCGTCCGGAACGCATTCGCATTGTCGGTTTCGCGGTGGCGATGCCGTTCTTCATGATCGCTTTCGTGCTGTCCGAACAGGCGGCGGCGATCAGCACCTTGATCGGCGAAATGATGCTGCTGATCGGCTCCGTGCACTACCACGTGCTGCAGGGCCAGCGCGGCCAGTTCATGTCGCGCTTCCTGTCGTTCCAGGTGGCCGAACTGGTGCGCCAGCGCGGCATGAAACACGCGATGGAGCAGAACTTTCTCGAGATCACCGTCGTGGTCAGCGATTTGCGCGGCTTCACCGCCTATGCCCAGGCCAATCCCAGCTCACGAGTGATCGACGTGCTGCGCGACTACTACGACGAAGTCGGCAAGGTGGTCGGCGAGTACGGCGGCACGATCAAGGACTACGCCGGCGACGGCATCCTGATGCTGGTCGGCGCGCCGCTGCCGATCCGCGATCACGCGGTGGTCGGCCTGCGCATTGCCCATCGCGTACGCGATGCCGTCACTAACGTTACCCAGCGCTGGTCCAGCGACACGCACGCCCTCGGTATCGGCATCGGCGTGGCCAGCGGCTTCGTCACCGTCGGCGTGATCGGCAGTCAGTCGCGGCTGGAATACACGGCGGTCGGTGCCGCAGTGAATCTGGCCTCGCGGCTCTGCGAACAGGCGCTGCACGGCGAAATCCTGGTCGACGGCCGGACCATGGAACTGGCCGGCGACATCGCCCTGGAGTCGCGGCCGTCGGTCGCGGTGAAGGGCTTTGCCGAGCCGGTCAGTCTGTACGCGCTCCCTGCCGCGATCTAGCTCGCGTCGTCGCGCCGGATCGCGACTTTCACGACGCCCGCTTCATCGAACCAGGCCCGGTACAGCACGCCGGCATTGAACGGCGTGACCAAGGCGCCGTCGCGGCCGATCGCGATGCAGCCGCCGACACCCTGATAGCGGCGGACATCGGCGAGCGCTGCGTCGCAGGCCTCGGCGAGCGAGCGTCCGGCCAGCAGTTGCCCGTGCACGGCGTGGCCGAACAGTGCGCGGATGAAGGATTCGCCGGTGCCGGTGCAGGACACCGCACAGCTGGCATCGTCGGCGAAAGTGCCGGCGCCGAATACCGCGCTGTCGCCGATCCGCCCCGGCAGCTTGTTGGTCAATCCGCCGGTCGAGGTTGCGGCCGCGAGATGACCGTAGCCGTCCCGGGCCACGGCGCCGACGGTGCCGAACGCGGCATCGGGATCGCGAGGCGGCGCGTCATCGACATGGTCGAGCGCGATCGAGCCGGAAGCTTTTGCGGAAGCGAGCTGTTCCAGGCGCAGCGGAATGATGAAGTGCTCGGGCGCGACCATTGTCAGGCCCAGTTCCTCGGCGATGCGCTCGGCGCCAGCGCCGGCAAAGAACACGTGCGGGGTCTGTTCCATCACCGCGCGAGCGAGGCGAATCGGACTCGCCACGCGGGACACCCCGGCCACCGCGCCACAGCCGCGATCTTCGCCGCGAGCGACCGCGGCATCGAGTTCCGGTTGGCCTTCGCGATTCAATACGGCGCCGACGCCGGCGTTGAACAGCGGACATTGTTCGAGGCGTTCGACGGCCAGGGTCACGGCATCGAGTGCGCTGCCGCCATTACTCAGCAGTCGCGCGGCTTCTTCGGTGATCTCGCGCAGGGCCGCACGCTGCTCCGTTTGCGGTCCGGCGTCGGCGGGCAGGTCTCCGGCGCCGCCGTGCAGTGCGAAGCGGATCAGCTGGGGATTGTGGGTCGGGTTCATGCGTGAATCTTGCCGTGATTCCATGACTGGCGCGCCAGAACGGGACCGGGAACGGAATGGAGCCGCTGTTAAGCTATCGTTCAGACCGGCCGCGTAGCGTCGGCGCACCCGACTCGTCTGCTGCAATCCCTTCCGGAGCTCAACCGATGCGCAGTTCTTCCGTGCTTGTTCGTTCTGTCGTCGCCGCTGTCGCGCTGATCGCCGCAGGCTGCACTTCGTCTGCCACTGTCGTCGATCGCCCAAGCGCGCCGACTATCCAGCAGGTACAGAGCGAGCCGGCCAACGGGCCGCGCTACCGGATCGCGGTGACCAATTTCGAGTACCGCGCGTCCGAGAATCCGGACATCGGCAGCGGCATGGCCGACATGCTCAGCAATGCGCTGTTCAACACCAATCGCTTCATCGTGCTGGAACGCCAGGCGTTGAACGAAGTGACCGCCGAGCAGGACCTGTCGAACTCCAGCCGCTTCAAGAAGGAAACCGCTGCGCCGATCGGCCAGCTGGAAGGCGCGCAGCTGATCATTCGCGGCGCGATCACCTCGTTCGAGTCGAGCTGCAAGGGTGGCTCGCTGATCATCGTTTCGGCCAAGCAGGCCTGCGTGACGCTCAACATCCGCATCATCGATGCTGCCAGCGGCCGCGTGGTCAATGCGACCACGGTCAATGCCACGTCGGCGAACAACAGTGTCGGCATCATCTTCACCGGCGGCGCCTTGCCGGTCGGCCTCGGCGCGTTCTCGAAGACGCCGCTGGAGAACGCGATCCGCAACGCCATCGAACTGGCGGTCAACCACATCGCCAACACCAAGCTCTGAGCCTGGTCGTCGGCAGCGCGCGCTGCCGGTGAGCCTGCCATGCGCAAGCCCTCGCTCCGAACCGCGATCCTGCTGACAGCGATTGCTGCGGCCGCCGGCCTGCTCGTGGCCTGCACTGGCAGCAAGGTGGTGCGCGGTGAAGGCCAGACCATCGAGCAGGCGCGCGCCGAGCGCTACGACGGCCCGAAGTACCGCATCGCCGTCGGCAACATCATCGACAAGACCGATCCGCTAAAAGAGGCTTCGGTGGTCAAGCAGGTGATCGCGCTCAACGCCAAGCGGCCGGCCGATCAGCAGATGGAAGCATCCGGCATCACCGCCGGCATTCGCGATCTGCTGGTCACCGAGCTGTTCAACAGCGGCCAGTTCATCGTCCTCGAACGCGATGCGCTGAACGTGGCGATCGTCGAGCAGGAGTTTTCTCAGTCGGCGCGGGTCGGCGATGAAACGCGGATTCCGCGCGGCGAGTTGGAAGGCGCGGAATTGCTGGTGGTCGGCGCGCTGACCGCGTTCGATGCTGGCCTGTCTGGTGCTGCGATTCCGATCCCGATTCCGCTCGGCAAGAACTTTTCCAGCTTCGGCGTGATGTCGCTGAGCTTCAAGCGCGGCTTCGCGGCACTCGATCTGCGCATCATCGATACCGCCACCGGCCGTATCGTCGCGTCGACCGCCGTCGAAGGCCGCAACACCAGCTACGGTTTCGATCTGCAGGGCGTCTACGGCAGCGGCTTCGGCTATGTGCCGTTGCCCGGCGTGCTTGGTGCGTTCAGCAAGACGCCGGTCGAAGCCGCGTTGCAGAAGATGGTGACGGCGGCGATCGGCAAGGTCGCCGAACAGAAGCCGAGCAAGACCATCACCACGCCATTGCCGTCGTCGTTGCCGACCTCGGCGGTGCCGTCAAAAGACGTTGCGCCTGCGCCGTCGGTCAAGCCGGTGGTCGGCACGCACTGATCGGTTTCGGCTTGCGGCTAAAACGACGACGGCCGATGCGTGAGCACCGGCCGTCGTGTTGTGCAGCTGCGGAAATCAGCCGTATTTGACCGAACAGCCGTAGGGCTTGGTCACCGGCGTGCTGATCGGCTTGCCGGCCAGCGCTTCGGTCAGCGCGACTTTCAGGAACGGCGTCGCGCCCGCGATATCGGCGGGATCGGGGCTGGCGATGCTGTCGATGCCACCGGCATATTCCAGCTTGCCAGTCGGGTCGATCACGAAGAGATGCGGCGTGGTCTTGGCGCCGTACAGGCGGCCGATATCGCCTTTCGGATCGAGCAGCACGGCGGTCGGTGCGGCACCGCGCGCGGCGGTTAGCTTGTTGGCCGCGGCGCCATCGACATAACCCTGCTGACCGGGTGCCGACGAGATCACCGACAGCCAGACCACGTTCTGCGCCGTGAACTCTTTCTGCAGGCTCTGCATGTTGCCGCTGCCGTAGTGCTTCTTCACGAACGGACAGCCGTCGTTGGTCCATTCCAGCACCACGTGCTTGCCTTTGTAGTCGGTCAGCGACACGGTCTTGCCGTTGCTGTCGACAGCACTGAACGCCGGTGCCGGCGCGCCAAGGCTTGGCGCCGCCCAGGCTGTTGCCGAGAACGCCAGGCCGGCTGCGATCATCCCCAGATTCTTCATCAGACGCATGTTCAAACCTCCTTGTGGTGACAGCGGTTATGGGTTCGGGGCTTGCACGGCAGGTGGCAATGCAGCGACCACCATTTCCGGCGTCAGCAACTGCGGCAGCACCGTGGGTTCGGCAGCACCCGCGTAGACCAGATACAGCGGCACGCCGGAGCGGCCGAAGTGTTCCAGGGTGCGGGTGATCAGCGGATCTTCGCGAGTCCAGTCGCCTTCCAGCCAGACCACCTTGCGTTCGGCGAAGGCGTTTTTCACGGCATCGGAGGCCAAGGCCACGCGCTCGTTGACCTTGCAGGTGATGCACCAGTCAGCCGTGAAATTGACGAACACGGTGCGGCCTTCGGCGCGCAGTTCGGCGAGCCGCGCTTCCGAGTACGGCTCGTAGCCGACGCCCTGCGCGGCGACGTGGGTCGCGGCAATCTTGGTCATCATCGGGCTCGCCAGCAGGGCCAGCGCAGCAGCGATCGCGGCGAGCTTGAGAGCACCGCTGACCAGGCCAGTGCGCTTCCACAGCCATAGCGCGAATGCGATCAGCAGCAGACCGAGCAGCGCCACGGTCATGCCGTTGCGGTCGGTCAGGCCGCCGAGCACCCAGATCAGCCAGAGCGCGGTCAGGTACAGCGGGAAGGCCATGAACTGCTTGAAGGTCTCCATCCAGGCGCCAGGGCGGGGCAGGGCCTTGGCGAGGAACGGAAAGAAGCCGATCGCCAGGAAAGGTAGCGCCAGGCCGAAACCGAGTGCCAGGAACACGCTGATCGCAACCGCCGCCGGCTGTGCCAGCGCATAGCCGAGCGCGGTGCCCATGAACGGCGCGGTGCAGGGGCTGGCGACGGCGACGGCGAGCACGCCGGTGAAGAACGAGGCGCGATAACCACCGCTGCCGACCAGCGACTGGCCGACGCCCATCAGCCGCGTTCCGAATTCGACGACGCCGGACAGCGACAGGCCCATCGCGAAGAACAGATAGGCGAGCGCGGCGACGAACGCCGGCTGCTGCAGTTGAAAGCCCCAGCCGATCACCGAACCGGATCCGCGCAGCACCAGCAGCAGGCCAGCCAGACCGGCGAAGGTGAGCAGCACGCCAGCGGTGTAGAACAGTGCGTGAGCGCGCTGGCGGGCAGCGGTGGCACCACGAGCTTCGACCAGGCTGATCGCCTTGATCGACAGCACCGGAAACACGCAGGGCATCAGGTTCAGAACCACGCCACCGAGCACGGCCAGCAGCAGCACCAGCAAGTAGTTCGGTGACGGCGCCGCGGCGGGCGGAGTTTCCTCGGCCGGCTTCGCGGCGCTGACCGGCACCAGCGCGACCTTGCCCGGCTTGGCACTGATCTCCCAGGCCTTGTCCCGATCGCCATCGTGGACCACCAGCACGCCGTCGACCTTGTCCGGCGCCTTGGTGTAGTAATCGCTGAGCGTCTGCGACAGCCGCAGGCTGCCGTCGGCATCCTTGGCCCAGCGTGGCGCGGCAGAATGGCCGATCAGATCGCCGGCATACGGGAAGAACGAAACCTCGCCGTCACTGGTGATCGCGCCGCGGCGCACGGCCAGCGCAAAGTCCTTCTGGCTACCGCTGTCATAGACCTGGAAGTTCAAGGTCCAGTCGGCCGGGGCCGGCTGCGGCAGCTCGTTGCGTGCCTTCGCGAAGCCGGCGCGATGGTCTTCGTTGATCGCGGTCGCGGCACTGTTGGCAACCACCGGCAGGCTCAGTTCCAGGTCGGCGCTGCCGGGAACACACAGGTCTTTGCAGACCAGCCATTTTGCTTTCGCTTTCAGGACCAGCGGCGCGTCTGCCGTCAGGCCCGGCGCCAGACTCAGCGTGACCGGCAGCAACACCTCTTCGCTGTAGCCGTAGTTGACGATGTCGCCCAGCGTTTCGCGGTGCGGATACGGCCATTGCAGATCACTGGCAGCAGCGCCTTCCGGCAGGGTCCAGCTGATCGAGGTCGGAATGCCGGAATCGCCCGGATTGCGCCAGTAGACATGCCAGCCTTTCTGCGGCGCGATGCGTAGCGCCAAGCTGTTGTCGGCACCGCTGACCAGGGCGTTTGCTTCCGAAACCAGTTCGGCTTCGACGTGCTCGGTCTTCACCGCGGCAGCTTGCGCGGAGATAGAAAAAGCGGCGCCCGCAAGCGCTACGAGAATGGCGGTGGTGTACGGTAGAGCGCGCATGGAAACCTGAAGAAAGACCCGGAAAAGAGCCCGGAAAAACCAGAGGAACGCGACAGTGTACGCAGGCGCCCGAAGCTTACAGACAGCCTGCTGCCGGCTCGGTTCCGGCGCATTGCTGCTGTGGCTTGTCTGCAGCGACCTGAGTGCCAATGACACGCTGCGCTGCGGTTCGAGAATCGTCGCGACCGAGGACACTCAAAGCGAAGTCCGCGCCGCCTGCGGCGAGCCGGCGCTGCGCGATGTGCAGCCTCAGTTCGATCCGCGCCAAGGCCGCAGCTTCAACGACACCGAGGTCTGGACTTACAACTTCGGCAACAACCAGTTGCTGCGCCTGCTGCGTTTTCGGGGCGGCCGCTTGGTCGACATCGATACCGATGGCTACGGCTTCGTGCCGGCCGAGAACCCGCGCTGCACGCCTTACGACCTGGTCGACGGCCTGTCCAAGTACCGGCTGCTGGCGCGTTGCGGCGAGCCGGCCGAGCGTCGCGAGATGAGTCTGCTGAGCCCGGAGATTCGCCGTTATGGGCGGCGCAGCCAGCAAGGCGAATTCGTCACCGCGATCTATCGCGAGGAATGGGTATACAACTTCGGAGCACGCTCGCTGCTGCGGCGCGTGCTGCTCGAGAACGGCCGGGTCGTGGACGTCGAGGACGACGGCCGTGGCTACGACGATCGGCGCTGAGCGCCGCGGCACCATTGATCTTCAAACTGGCTTCGGAAAGCGCGCACAATTCCTGCCTGAACGCCCCACCTACCGGTGCCCGCCATGCCTCGCAGCCACGATCTCGTCCTGTTTGGTGCCACGGGCTTCACCGGCGGGCTGACCGCCGAATACCTCGCCCGGCATGCACCGGCAAGCGCGCGCTGGGCGCTGGCCGGGCGCAATCTGGTCAAGCTCGATGCGGTGCGCACGCGGCTGGCGGCGATCAATCCGGCCTGCGCGAAGCTGCCACTGATCGAGGCTGACAGCGGCGATACCGCATCGCTGCTGTCACTGGCCGAATCAACCAAGGCGGTGATCACCACCGTCGGTCCTTACGTGCACTTCGGTGAGCCGCTGGTTGCGGCCTGTGCCGCCGCCGGCACCCAGTATGCGGATCTGACCGGCGAGCCGGAGTTCGTCGACCGCATGTGGCTCAAGCACCACGAAACCGCCAAACAGACCGGCGCGCGGCTGGTGCACTGCTGCGGCTTCGACAGCATTCCGCATGATCTCGGCGTCTACTACACCGTGCTGCAGCTACCGGACGATGTGCCGATCCGCATCAACGCCTATGTCAGCCTCGACGCCGAGTTCTCCGCCGGCACCTATCATTCGGCGATCAACGCCTTTGGCCGCGCCGGGCAGTACGCCGGCGTGGCGATGGAGCGGCGGCGGCGCGAGGCGCCGTTGATCGATCGCCGCATCGGCAGCAGCCCGCAGCGCTTGCGCCGCCATCCGGAACTCGGCACCTGGGTGGTGCCGTTTCCGACCATCGATCCCCAGGTGGTCAAGCGTTCGGCAACGATGCTGGAACGCTACGGCCCCGATTTCCGTTACGGACATTTCTTGCAGATGGACAAGTTCTCCCAAGTCGCAAAACTGATCGGCGGCGTCGGCGCCGTGGCTATTGCCTCGCAGCTGAAACCGGCGCGCAACTGGCTGCTCGGCCGCAAGGATTCCGGCGAAGGCCCCAGCGAGGCGAAGCGCAGTGCCAGCTGGTTCCGCGTGCGCTTTCATGCCGTGGCCGGTGATCGGCGGCTGATTACCGAAGTGCGCGGCGGCGATCCGGGCTACGACGAAACCGCGCGGATGCTCGGCGAGTCCGGTTTGAGCCTTGCGTTTGATCGGCTGCCCAAGCGCGCCGGCCAGTTGACCCCGGCGGCGGCGATGGGCGATGCGCTGCTGAAACGACTGCAGCGTTCCGGATTGATCTTCCGCACCGTGGAGCCGGCATGAGCGCGAAACTGATGGTAATGCTGGCCGGCCTGTTCGGCTTCCTCGGCGTCGGCTTCGGGGCCTTTGGCGCCCATGCGCTGAAGGAACGATTGACGCCGGATCTGCTAGCGATCTACCGCACCGCCGTCGAGTACCAGTTCTGGCATGCGCTGGCGCTGATGGCGGTCGGTCTGCTGGCGATGAGCCGACCCGGGCCGTTGCTGAGCGCGTCCGGCTGGTGCTTCGCGATCGGCATCCTGCTGTTCTCCGGCAGCCTGTATGCGCTGGCGCTCAGCGGTGTGCGCGTGCTCGGCGCGATCACGCCGATCGGCGGCCTGTTGTTTCTGATCGGCTGGGTGCTGCTGAGCGTTCACGCCGCGCGGACCTTGTGAGTTCGTGCGCACCCTGCGCGGCTAAACTGCCAGCCCTCCACCTTGCCGAGCATTCGCCGTGAAACACTTCCTGCTGGAAAGCACCTACCTCGTCGCCACCGAACAGCTGCTGTCCGTGCGGCCGGCGCATCGCAGCTACATGCAGGTCGGCATCGATCACGGCCTGCTGCTGCTGGTCGGTCCGCAGGCCAGCGGCGTCGGCGGTCTGATCCTGGCGCGGGCCGATTCGCAGGCGACGGTCGAGGAGTTCTTTGCTTCCGATCCCTACGTCCGCGAAGGCTTTGCCCGCTACCGTTTCGTCGAGTTCACGCCGGTGCTGCACGCGCCGCTGCTGGCCGACTGGGTCGGTCCGGCCTGAGTTCCAAAGCCTGGCTTCAGTGCTGCGTGGCCGCCGCGCTGCGCAGCAACTGCTGGTTGTAGCGGGCGATCTGGGCGATCGCCGAGAACGAGAAGCCGCCGGACGCATGCAGCGGTGCCGTCGCTGCGGCGAGTACCAGACTCAAGTGCACCGTGGTGTCGTTCAGGGCATCGCCGATCAATGGATTCGGCGCGTGGCGCAGGCCGTCGAGCACGTCGAGCAGCGCGCGGATGCGCACCAGCGTGTGATCGCGGGTGACATCATCGCCAGCGATCGTCGGCCGTACCGCACGGGCCGCCGCTTCGAGCGGATGGGTGTCTTCGGTGATCACCGCCGTGATCCGACCATCCTGGCTCAGGGTGGCCACGGCCTGCTCGCTGCCGGCCGATGCTTCCGGCTTCTGGGCCAGGCTGGCGTAGTGCATGAAGTAGTCGTGGAAGCGATCCGGGCGGATCACCCGCACCGGTTCGGGCGCTGATTCGGCGCGATCGAGTGCGGCGGCGCAGGCGTCGAGATGCAGGATGATCGAGCGCATCTCGATCAGCGCGCGGCTGCCGACGGCGGCGTTCTCATCCGCGAGCGCCGCATAGAAGCGGCTGATTGCGTTCGACAGCGGCACGTGGATCGCATCCGGCGATTGCTCGGCGATCGCCATGTGCCGCATCAGCCGTTCGGCATGCGATTTCAAAGCCGGCAGCTGGGCGAGCGCTTCCGGCACGAAGCTGGCAACGGCGGCACAGGCTTCATCGAGCGCGATGCTGTCGTCCGGCGGGGTTTCGTCAAACACCAGGCGGTGATGGGCCGCCAGCGTGGCGCGAGCGAAGACCACCAGCACCGCACCGCGCGTCCGCGCATGGCGGACGGCTTCGATGACCAGTGGCCAGGCGTGGTCGATCGCCGTGCCGTCCTCGAACAGATAGCCGTCGAGATCCTCGTACAACTGGGTGATCAGTTGCTCGGAAAAATCGTGCGGATGCGGCGGCTCGCCGACGGTGGCCGGATCGTGTGCACTGACCATGGTTTCGGTAGTTTCAGTTGGGGAAGTCAGGTCAAACGCAGGCGCGTCAGCTCTTCCTTGAAATAGGCGTAGAAGATCGGCGCGGCGATGATGCCGGCGAGCCCGAAGGCCGCTTCCATCACCATCATCGCGATCAGCAACTCCCAGGCGCGGGAGCGGATCTGTGAGCCGATGATGCGGGCATTCAGGAAGTATTCGAGCTTGTGGATGACGATCAGGTAGGCCAGCGAGATGAACGCCAGTTCCAGCGAATGACCGATGCTGACGGCGACGATCACGGTATTCGAGATCAGGTTGCCGAGGATCGGCAGCAGGCCGGCGATCCAGGTCACCAGCACCAGCGTCTTGACCTGGGGCAGGTCGACGCCGAACGCCGGCAGGGCCACGCCGACATAGATCCAGGTGAACAGCGCGTTGATCGAGGCGATCCAGGTTTGCGCGAACACCACGCGGCGGAACGATTCGGCGAGCCGTGACGAGCGCTCGACGATCGCGCGCGCCAGCGGCCCCCGCGTATGACCGGGCGTGGCTTCGCGCAAGGCCAGCATCGCGCCGACGACCATGCCGATCAGGATGTGGGCGAGGCCGCGGCCGAATGAGCGCCCGAAACCCTGCACCACACTCGAATGTTCACGCAGCCAGACAACGAGATCGCCGCGCAAGGCTTCGGCATCGCTGGGCAGCGATTGGACGATCCACGCCGGCAGGCGGCTGCGCGAGTTGTCGATTGCTTCGGCCAGCCGCTCGAGCAGCGCCGGCACACTGTCGGTGCCATTGCGAAGGAAATTGCCGATCCCGAGCACGGCCGCAGTCAGCAGACCGACGACGATGATGGTCAGCAGCGCAACGGCAACCAGCTTGGCCGGCTCGCGACCCAGCGAGGCCACGCGCAGGCGTGCCGCCAGCAAGTGCACCAGTTCATAGACCAGCAGGCCGGCGAGCAGCGCCGTCAGCAAGTGCAGGTAGAGCACGGCCACCATGACGGCGACAGCGGCGAACAGCGAAAAGGCGTCGGCCCGGCTGAGGCGCGAACCGTTGACAGTCGAATTCATGGCGACATCTTAAAGGACCATGCCGACAATGACGTGACGGACGGAAGTTCGGAGCGCGTCCCTACGCACCGGCGACGGCAATCGGCGAAAATGGCGCCGTGAAAATTGGCAAGCACCTGATCGAACCCGCCCTGATCCTGGCGCCGATGG
>NZ_CAISIQ010000396.1 GCF_903885465.1 uncultured Nevskia sp. | reverse complement strand
TGAGTAGGGCAAGCATGCGTCGCATCAATTCGATATCAAAAAACAGCCGCATTCCCACTTGGAGAGAGACGTGGAAAAGAGCAAGGGTCGTATTCAGGACAAGGTCGCCATCGTCACCGGCGGTGCTTCCGGCATCGGTGCGGAAACCGCGGCCTTGTTCGCGCGTGAAGGCGGCAAGGTCATCGTTGCCGACATCAACGAGAAGCTTGGCGCCGAGGTTGTCGAGCGCATCACCAAGGCCGGCGGTATCGCCCATTTCCTTCGTGCCGACATGGGCAAGATGGCCGATATCAAGGCCATGATCGACTTCGCGGTGACGACGTACGACCGGCTCGATGTGCTGGTCAACAACGCGGCGATCGAGAGCAGCAAGCCCGAGGTCGATACCAGCGAAGAAGAGTACGACGCGATCATGAACGTCAATGTCAAAGGCGTGTTCTTCGCGACCAAGTTCGCCGTGCCAGTGATGATCAAAAACGGTGGCGGCTCGATCATCAATCTGTCGTCGGTCTACGGGCTGATCGGCTCGCAGGGCTATGCGGCCTATCACGCCTCCAAGGGAGCGGTGCGTCTGCTGACCAAGAGCACTGCGATCGCGCATGCCCGCAAGGGCATTCGCGCCAACTCGATCCACCCCGGCGCGATCGATACACCGCTGCTGCGCAAGACCATCAACAGCATGCCCGACCCGGTGGCGGCCGAAGCGGCGTTCATCAACGGCCAGCCGGCCGGCTACCTCGGCCATCCGATCGAAATCGCCTACGGCTGTCTGTTCCTCGCGTCCGACGAATCGAAGTTCGTGATGGGCACGGAGCTCGTCATCGACGGCGGCATGGTGGCGAACTAGAACTCGGCAAGCTGGCTGGCACACCGCATCTTGCGAGTTCCGGTCGCTACCGCGATACGAGGGCGCCGCTGTCGCGCAAAGTCTGCGCGACGGCTTTTGCAATCTGTCGATAGCCCTCTGCGTTCGGATGCACGAGGCCGGCCTTCAAAGCGGGCTGCATCAGGGTATCGGCCATGGCATGCAGATCGACTCTCACCTGTCCCGGCCGCGCCATGCCGGCGAACAGCGGATCGATCTGGCTCGCGCCCGGCGCCGGCACCGCGAGCAGCAGCACCGGCACGGAGGCTTCGGCCGCCAGATCAAGCATCGCGCCGAGGTTGGCGCCGATCTGCGCGACCGGCACGCCGCGCAGGAAGTCGTTGACGCCGAGGCAGAGGATCAACAGGCCGGGCCTGCTGTCGCGCAGCACCGCAGCGAGCCGTTCGCGGCCCTGCGCCGTCGTTTCGCCCGGCACGCCGGCATTGATGACGTCGTGCCCGATCAAGGTCACGAGTCGCTGCGGATAGTTTTCGCCGGACCCACCGATGCCGGAGGTCAGGCTGTCGCCGAAAGCGAGCACCACCGCTTTGTCGGCCAGTGGCACCAGTTCTCCGGCGAGCGCCAGCGCGGGCGCTGTCGCACCGATCGCCAGCAACGCGGCTGCGAGCAGCCGCGGCAAGACGCTTGAACGCGGTGATTGCGACGAAGCAAGGAAGCTGTTCGGGATCAGCCCGGAAGTCATGGCCTGGCGTCAGGCAGTCAAGCCGAAACGGTCAGCGCGAGCGGCATTCCAGCGCTTCTGCCAGCGCTCGGGCGGGGTGCCAAGCAACGCACCGGGCTGCAGGAACTCGTAGCAGTCCGCCGCGCTGCAGACCTGATTGGGCCCGACTCTCTGCCAGAGATGTTCGGGCTCCAGATCTTCCGGATGCGACAAGCCCGCCGCGGCGACGATCTCGGCCAGGGCATCGACGGTGTGCCGATGGAAGCTGGCGACGCGGTCGGCCTTGTCTGGCACCACGAGGCCGCGGCCGCGCTTCGGATCTTGCGTGGCGACACCGGTCGGGCAGCGATCGGTGTGGCAGGACAGCGACTGCACGCAGCCCAGCGCGAACATGAAGCCGCGCGCCGCGTTGCACCAGTCGGCACCCAGCGCGAGATTCGCAGCCAGCCCGTAGCCGGAGGTGACCTTGCCGGCCGCACCGAGATGCAGGTGCTCGCGCAGGCCGGTGCCGACCAGCACGTTCTGCACCAGGATCAAGCCTTCACGCAGCGGCATGCCGACGTGATTCGACAACTCCAGCGGCGCCGCACCAGTGCCGCCCTCGGCGCCGTCGACGACGATGAAATCCGGTGTGATGCCGGTTTCGAGCATCGCCTTGGCGATCGCCATGAACTCGGTCGGATCGCCGATGCACAGCTTGAAGCCGACCGGCTTGCCACCGGAAAGCTCGCGCAGCTGGGCGACGAATTTCATCAGGCCGATCGGGCTGTCGAAAGCGCTGTGGGCGGATGGCGAGATGCAGTCTTCGCCGATCGGCACGCCACGCGCTTCGGCGATTTCCTCGGTCACCTTCTGCCCGGGCAGCACGCCGCCGTGGCCGGGCTTGGCACCTTGCGACAGCTTGATCTCGATCATCCGGATCTGCTCGAGGCCGGCGGTTTCGCGGAATTTCTCGGGGTCGAAACGGCCATCGTCAGCGCGGCAGCCGAAGTAGCCGCTGCCGAGTTCCCAGACCAGATCGCCGCCGAACTCGCGGTGGTAGCGCGATACGCCGCCTTCGCCGGTGTCGTGATAGAAGCTGCCGGCCTTGGCGCCACGGTTCAGCGCGCGGATGGCGTTGGCGGACAGTGAGCCGAAGCTCATCGCCGAGATGTTGAACACCGAGGCCGAATACGGCTGCGTGCATCGCTCGCCGCCGATGGTCACGCGCAGATCGCCCTTCGGCTTCGGGCGCGGTGCGATCGAATGGGCGATCCATTCGTAGCCTTCGCTGTAGACATCCATCTCGGTGCCGAACGGATGCGAGTCGATCGCCCCCTTGGCCCGCTGATAGACCAGCGCCCGCTCTTCCCGCGAGAACGGTCGGCCATCGCTATCGCTTTCGAACAGGTATTGCCGCAGCTCCGGACGCACCGCTTCGATCATCCAGCGCACCCTTGAAATCAACGGGTAATTGCGCCACAGGCTGTGGCGATGCTGGAACAGATCGAGGGTGCCGACCAGGGCCAGCACCGAGAAGGTCGCGAACAGCGGCACCCAGTAATGATCCATCGCGCCGACCACTGCGAAGCTGCCGGCCGCCAGCAGGATGGCGAGATAGGGCAGGTAGCGATTGATGGTGGGATAGCGGTACAGGAAGTCGATCGCGCCGATGATCGAAAACGCCGAGAACACCGCCAGCGCGCCGTTCCAGAACGGATTCATCATCGTGCCCAGCGCCGATACGGCGGTGGCAAGCAGGGCGGTGGTTACCAACAGATTTCGCTTGAGATTGCGCTTCATGGATCGTCGCTGAGGCTGCAGATGAGATCAGCCTGCCACAGTTGCCGGACTCGATTGCGGTGGTTCGGTGGTCTCGTCGCGGGCGCGGGCTTGGTCGATAATCTGCGCCCCGCAACAATGCTCCCGAGTGAAGTCGTTGAACAAGAAACGAACTGTGCTGATCGCGGTGCTGGCGGTGACCGGGCTGGTCGTCGGACTTGTCGCCACGATGGAAACCCGAGAGGCTCGGCTGAACCGTCTGCAGACGCGGTACAGCGCGCTCGCTGAAGAACTGGGCCGCCTGTGCCCGATCGCGGCACCCGAAGATCAGGCCGCGTTCGATCGCTGCCGGCAGGCGCTTTTCGGGGATTCTCTGCTGCGTCGGGACTTGCCTGAGGAACTGCTCTGGGGCCGGGCGCGTGGCAAGCCGCTGAAGGACACGCCGCTGACCCAGTTCGCGCCCGATGTCTACGCCGGCCTGTACGCGCCGCTGTTCATGTTCGCCGGCACTGCTCAGGTTACGTTCGATGAAGCCGAGCAGTCGTACAAGGCGACCCTGCCGGTCAAGTTCCGCAATCGTCTGCCGCCGGGGCAGTTCCCGTATCCGTTCTGGCACGACAAGACCAAGTGGAGTTCGTATCAGTCGGCCACAGCGCTGGTGTTCTACCTGAAGCGGACGACCGGCAAGATCAGGGTCGCGCAGTTCGTCCCCGGCACCGTCAGCGACGCGCTGCTGGCCGAGGCGACAAGCGAGGCCGCGGCATTCGACGGCAAGTGGCTGTGGACCGATGCCGACGGCCACACGCAACCCCAGGTCACCGTGTTCGACGGCCTGTACAGCCACGACAACCCGCATCTGGCGATCATCGAAACGGCTTATCAGGCATTGGCGCTGGAGATGCGCAACGGCGAATGCGACAAATGCCACGTGCCGAACAACCCGAACAAGATGAAAAATCTGGTGCTGCTGCAGACGCCGGCGCATGCGGCCGGCGAGATCAAACGCATCCTGCGTGCGGTGCGCAAAGGCGAGATGCCGGAAGACAAGGACGGCCACGAAAAGCCTCTACCGGCAGCGGCCAAGGCCAGCCTGCTGAGCAAGGCGGAAGCCTTCGATGCAGTGCTGACGGAAGCGCGGGCTTGGGAAGCGCAGAAAAAGGCTGCGCTGCACTAGGCGTTTCCCTGCGGATGTTCAAAGAACTCGTCATCACCGCGCTGGCTTGAATGTAGTTCTGAAGCGGTGAGCCACGGCTGAAACTGGATGCCCGTCTACGCGGGCATGACGGGATTTCAGGTGTCGACCTGACTTGAAGACGATGTGGATTCCGTCGTATCGACCCTGAAATCCGGACGCTGCGGCATCGTCCTGTTTCTTCCTCCAGGTCAGGCTTCAGGCTCACCAATCAGGCTGTGGAATCCCGACATGAACGAGTCCCCGAACAAGCCAGCCGCCCGGCCTTGGCTGCGTTGCGCCAGCACGGCGCTGATCTCATCGCTGGCGCTCGCGCCTCTGGTGCCGCTGCAGGCCGCTGAACCAAGCGCCACGACGCGGCCCGTGCTGGTCGAACTGTTCACCTCGCAGGGCTGCTCGTCCTGCCCGCCGGCCGATGCCGTGCTGCGCGAACTGGCTGGGCGCAGTGATGTGCTGGCGCTCGGCTTTCATGTCGACTACTGGGACTACCTTGGCTGGGCCGATCCGTTCGCCAGCCCGCAGTTCACCGCGCGCCAGCAAGCCTATGCGCAGCGGCAGGGCTGGCAGGTCTATACGCCGCAGCTGGTGATCGACGGCGATACCGCGCTGGTCGGCTCGCGGCGTGGTGCCGCGGAGGATGGCATCGACTCGGCACGCAAGGCGCAGCGAACGGTGCCGGCTCAGATCGTTCGCGATGGTGCCGCCCTGCGGCTGACCGTCGGCAAAGCCGAAGCGAGCGACGCTGCCGGCGAAGTCTGGCTGCTGAGCTTCGATACCGAGCGCAGCACCGACATCGCCAAGGGCGAGAACGCCGGCCGGCACATCGTCTATCCGAATGTGGTGCGCTCGCTGCGCAAGCTCGGCGATTGGCGCAATGAACCGCTGGACCTGCGCGAAACCCTGAAGCCGGACGAGCGTGGCGAGCGGCTGGCGC
>NZ_CAISIQ010000395.1 GCF_903885465.1 uncultured Nevskia sp. | reverse complement strand
CCTGATTCGCCGCCGGGCAGCGTGGTGGACGAAACGGGTTGCCCGCCGCCGCCACCGGCGCCGGTCTGCAAGACGCCGGGTCCTGGCGAGAAGATCTCGCTGGCGGGTTGCGGAACGGGTGACAACATCGTGCTGAAGGGTGTCAATTTCGACACCAACAAGGCGACGCTGACGCTCAACGCCAAGTCGCTGCTGGATGGCGTGGTCAGCGAGCTGACCGAGTACCCGACGATCCATGTGCAGGTCGGTGGTCATACCGACAGCCGCGGTTCGGCGAAGCTCAACGAAGGCTTGTCGCAGCGTCGTGCGGCGTCGGTGGTCAAGTACCTCGGCGACAAGGGTATTGCCGGCAACCGGATGACCAGTGCCGGCTTCGGTGCCTCGCAGCCGATCGCCGACAACGGCACCACCGAAGGCCAGGACCTGAACCGTCGTGTCGAGCTGAAGATCGTGTCCGGCTCCGGCGTGCGGGAAGTGCCTGCAGCGGCAGCCGCTCCGGCGGCTGCGGAATCGGCGCCTGCCGAAGCGGCCCCGGAAGCAGCCGCTGAAGCCGCCCCTGCGGAAGACGCACCGGCCGCTCCGGCCCCTTAAGCAGCGCAACAGCACCGATCCGCGATGACTCCATTCATCGCGGATCGGTGACCCAGACCAAACAACGCAGTCCAGTCCGTCTCGTCACGTCAGCCAGTGGTTCGGCGCAGCGGGTACGGAAATAGTCGACCAGCATTACGGAGGAGTGGCGTCATGGCATCACGGCCAGCAGTACTCGTTGGGATCACCCTGTCATTGCTCATCACCGCCGCTTCAGCCGCCAAGCTGGGCGACGTGGTGGCCACCAGTGACCAGTGGCTGGTGGCACAGGTCGACTCGCAGAAGAAAGTCGACGGCCTGGCCGAAGAGCGCCTGACGCTTGCGGATGAATACCGCAACTCCTTGCGCGAAGCGGACAGCCTGAAGCTGTACATCCAGCAGCTGAAATCGCAGCTGCGCTCGCAGGAAGCGGAAAAGGATTCGGTGCGTGTGGAGATCCGCGAGATCGCCCGCACCAACATCGCGATTCTGCCGCTGATGCAGGACATGCTGGCGGTGTTCGGCCAGTTCGTGGAGCTGGATACTCCGTTCCTGATCGATGAGCGCAAGGAGCGGGTCAAGGCGCTCAACGACATGATGCCGCGCGCCGACGTCACGGTGTCCGAGAAATTCCGCCGCATCCTCGAGGGCTACCAGGTCGAGATCGACTATGGCCGCACCATCGAAGGCTATCGCGGCAATCTGGACGGCAAGGATGTCGACTTCCTGCGGATCGGCCGCGTCGGCCTGCTGTACCAGACGCCCGACACCAAGGAAACCGGCTACTGGGATCGCGACAAGAAGGGCTGGGTCATCGACAACAGCGCCACTGAAGGCGTCAAGGAAGGTTTGAAGATCGCCCGCAAGCAGTCCTCGCCTGACCTGCTGATGGTGCCCCTCCAGGCTGCTGCCGCTGCTGCGCCGGCTGCTGCCGCCGCCAACTGAGACCACATCCCATGTCCATCCGAATCAAAGACCTCTGTGCTGTAACCACCTTCGCCACCAAGGTTTCGGCGGCGTTCCTTATTGCTTTCGGTTGCGCGTCGATCCCGGCCCAGGCCCAGGACGCAGCAGCCGGTGCCAAGACGCTGGACGACCTGCTGCTGCAGGTGAAGAAAGCCGACCAGAAAGATGCCGCCCTGAACAAGGAGCGCGAAGCCCGCTTCGCCGCCTCGCGCGATCAGCAGGCCAGCCTGCTCGGCGAAGCCAAGCGTGCCAAGGAAGCGCTGGAAGCGGAGTCCGCAGCGCTGCAGCGGCAGTTTGAAGTCAACGACAAGGAAATCGCCGATCTGATGGCGTCACGTGACGCCTCGGCCGGCAACCTCGGCGAGCTGTTCGGCGTCATGCGCCAGAGCGCCGGCGACTTCGCATCGGCCGCCCGCAACTCGATGCTCACCGTGCAGTTCCCGGAGCGCATCGCCCAGCTCGATCGCCTGGCCCAGACCAAGACCATGCCGCCGATCGAAGATCTGCAGGGCTTCTGGTTTGAAATGCAGCGGGAAATGACCGAAGGCGGCAAGGTTGCCCGCTTCGACGCCAGCGTCACCCAGCCGAGCGGCGAGCGCACCAAGAAGAACGTGCTGCGGGTCGGCCCGTTCGTGGCGATCTCGGACGGCAAATTCCTGTCCTACGAGACCGGTTCGGACAGCTTCTCGGTGCCGCCGAAGCAGCCGCCCGGCCACTTCCTGAGCACCGCCAAGTCGTTTGAAAGCCAGGAAACCGGCTATCACCCGATGATTCTCGATCCCTCGCGTGGCGTGCTGATCGGCCTGTACTCGCAGCGTCCGGAAGTGATGGAGCGCATCCACGTCGGTGGCTGGGTGGCTTACCTGATCCTGCTGGTCGGTGCCATCGGCGCAGGCCTGGCGATCTACCAGTTCTTCTATCTGACGATCGTCACCGCCAAGGTCAACAAGCAGCTGACCAACCTCAACAACCTCGACAAGGGCAACCCGGTCGGTCGCGTGCTGGCCTCGTTCAAGGGCTCGGCGATGCCGAAGGACGAAGATGCCGAAGTCGTCGAGCTGCGCATCTCCGAAGCCGTGCTGAAAGAGCTGCCCGCGATCCAGCGCATCCAGCCGTTCGTGAAGCTGGTGGTGGCGGCTGGCCCGCTGCTCGGCCTGGTCGGTACCGTCATCGGCATGATCGAGACCTTCCAGTCGATCACCGAATCCGGCTCGGGCGATCCGAAGCTGATGGCCGCCGGTATCGGCAAGGCGATGATCGCCACCGTCTTGGGCCTCGGTATCGCCATTCCGCTGCTGTTCATCAACTCGGCCCTGGCCTCGCGCTCCAAGCGTCTGGTGCAGATCCTCGATCAGCAGAGCACCGGTCTTCTCGCCGAAACGCTGGAAGCCCGCCAAGGTGGATCGGGTGCCGCCCATGCTTGAGCTCCTGCTGGCCCCGTATGAAGCCGTCGCCGGCTTGATGCACGCCGGTGGCCAGCTGGTGGCGTGGATCTTCATTGCCGGTGTGGTCATGTGGGCACTGATCTTCGAGCGGATCTGGTTCTTCCAGGTCACGCTGCCGAAGCTCACCAAGGACTCGCTGGCGATCTGGGAAGCCCGATCGGAGCGCCACTCCTGGGCCGCGCATCAGGTCCGCAAGGCCCTGGTGTCGCGTCTCTCGAGCGGCATGAGTGCCAACCTGCCGATGGTCAAGGTGCTGGTGCCGCTCTGCCCGCTGCTGGGCCTGGTCGGCACCGTCATCGGCATGCTGGAGGTCTTCGATTCGATGGCGATCTTGGGCTCTGCCGACGCCCGGACCATGGCTGCCGGCGTATCGAAAGCGATGAACTGCACCATGACCGGCCTCGCGGTCAGCGTCTCCGGCATGTATCCGGTATTCAAATTTCAGGCATCGATCCGGTATGAAACCGAATTGCTGGCTGACCGCATCAAGTTCTAGGAAGACACCCCATGCGTCGGATGTCCAACCACGCGGTAGACGACGGTGATGACGAAGACCATGGCATCGACTTGGCGCCGATGCTGGATTTCGTTTTGAACCTGCTGATCTTTTTCATCATCACCGCGATCTTCGTCAAAGAAGTCGGCCTGACCCTGTCGACGCCGCCGCCGAGCAACAAGGCGAAGAAGACCGACAACGACGATTCGACGATGTACATCGCGGTGCGCGACAATGGCGACATCGTGGTCGACCAGCGTCTGATCGACAAAGGCTCGGTGCGCCCGAACGTCGAGCGCTTCAAGGGCGAAAAGCCGGAAGGCTCGGTGATCATCGTGGCGAACACCAAGGCACCGACCGGCATCGTCGTCGGCGTCATGGATGAAGTCCGTCAGGGTGGCATCACCAACGTCTCGATTGCGCCGACGACGACCAGCAGAACCCAGTAGCCCTGTGCAGTAGCACTGAGTAAGGACGAGCGAACGCCATGCTGCCTCAAAGACACGATCACGACGAAGAGCACCACGGCATCGATCTGGCGCCGATGCTGGACTTCGTTTTCAACCTGCTGATCTTTTTCATCATCATCACCTCGTTCGTCAAGCAGAGCGGCGTCAAGGTCGTTCCGACCGACGCCAAGACGGCCGAGCATCGCGACTCCGGCAACATCCTGATTGCCGTGCGCGCCAACGGCGAAATCTGGATGGACCGCAAGAAGGTCTCACTGCCGGAAGTGCGGGCCATGGTCGAGCGCATGCATGCCGAACGCCCCGACGACACCGTTGTGATCCAGGCCGACAAGATGTCGGAGAGCGGGATCATGAGCAAAGTCATGGAACAGGTGCAGGCGGGCGGCATCCTGACCGTTTCGGTCGGCACCAAGGGCAAGGTTTAAGCACATGGCAAGCACCCCAATGCCGCGTGGCACCACCACGCAGAACCCCATCCGTTTCATCCCGGCGCTCTGCGTCGGCCTGAGCGTCATCGTCGGCATGTTCTGGCTGCTGCACACGCTGATCACCCACAGCAGTGTCGCGGTCGGTGCGCTGGAAGTGCTGCCGACCATCGACTTCGTACGCCTGAAGAAGAGCTTCGAAGTGGAGACCCGCGAGCGCAAGCCGCCCCCGGAACTGCCACAGAAGGAAGTGGCGCCGGAAGTGCCGACTCAGCGGATGACCGTGGAAGGCCCGAGTGCCGCTGGCGTCAACATCGGCCAGATCAAGGTCGACAAGGACGTGGCCAAGAACACCGGCTTTGCCTTGTCGGCGTCTGACGGCGAATACCTGCCAATCGTCAAGGTCGCGCCGCTCTATCCGAGCAGCGCACTGAGCCGCGGCATCGAAGGCTATGTGCTGCTCGAATTCACCGTTACCGAGACCGGCGCCACGGCCGATCCGGTGATCATCGAATCGAAGCCGCAAGGCATCTTCGATCAGGCGGCGGCGAAAGCGGTGCTGAAATTCAAGTACAAGCCGCGCGTCGAGAACGGCCTGCCGATTCGGGTCCCTGGCGTGCGTCACGTCATCACCTTCAAGCTGGACAAGAAACGATGAGCACTGGCAGCAGCCTCTCGATGACCACGCGAACCCGAGCGATGGCCCTGGCCATTGCACTGGGCCTGTCGGCCTGTGCGATGACGGCCCAGGCGGCCGACGACAAGAAGGCCAGCGTCAAGCCGCAGACCAAGGTCACCCAGACCCTGAGTCAGGCCACCTACAAGCAGATGGAAGTCGCTCAGAAAGCCTTCGAAGCCAAGGACTACAAGGGTGCGGAAGCCGCGCTCAACGTGCTCAAGGCCAAGTACGAAAAGCTCAACGACTACGAAAAGGCCACGCTGTGGGTGCAGTACGCAGCGATCTACCGCACCACGGAAGACAACAGACGCGCGATCGAGGCGTACACCAACGTCCTCAAGCAGGCCAACCTGCCGGACGGCCTGCGTGACAATTCGCTGTTTGCACTCGCCCAGACCTACTTCCTGCTCGAGGACTATCCGAAAGCGATCCGGATCCTCGACAAGTGGTTTTCGGTGGTGTCCGACGTGCAGCCGGATGCCTACATCCTCTACGCCCAGGCTTACTACCAGCAGCAAAAGTACGCCGAAGCCAAGGCCCCGATCCTGAAGGCACTGACGGTGGCCAAGGCGCGCAATCAGGAGCCGAAGGAAAACTGGCTCGGCCTGCTTCGCGCCGTCTTCTTCGAACTGAAGGACTACCCGAGCGCGATTCGCGTGATGGAGATCCTGACCAGCACCTATCCGAAAGACACCTACTTCATCCAGCTCTCCGGTCTCTATGGCCTGCAGGGCAATCAGCGCAAGCAGCTGAACGTCATGCATGCCGCCTACAAGGGTGGCTTCATCACCAATGTCGGCGACGTGCTGAATCTGGCGCGTCTGTATCTGGCGGAAGAAGCGCCGCAACAGGCGGTCAATCTGATCACTGCGCGGATGAAGGACAAGCTGATCCCGCTCAACGCCGAGAACCTGCAGCTGCTCGCGCAGGCCCTGGCGATCGCCAAGGAAACCGAGCGCTCGATCCCGGTGCTGGTCAAGCTGTCGTCGCTGACTGGCGAGTCGAAGCACTACAACTTCCTCGGCCAGGCGTACTCGCAGACCGGTGAGTGGTCGAAAGCCGCCGAAGCCTATGCCGCTGCCCTCAAGGGTGCCAACGTCTCGAACCCCGGCAGCCTGAACATGCAGCTCGGCACCGTGCTCTACAACAGCGGCAAGCTCGCAGAAGCCAAACAGGCGTTCTCGCAAGCGTCCGGATCCGAGTCCCAGACCGAAGCTGCCGCCAACTGGGTCAAATTCATCAACACCGAAATCGAACGCAATCAGGCGCTCAGAGCTCGCGCCGGATAGTCATTGGCGCGAGACCAGCGGGATTGCACCACTGTGCTGAGGAGACGGCCGGGTGCAGATAATCGTCAAGAGAGTACCGGGCCGTTCAGCAAGAACGGTATTGACAAGCGCCTTGGCGTGCATCGCGCTGCTGGCGTGCTTGCCGCTGGCCAGCTCGGCGGCTGATCGCAAAGCCGATAGCAAGAAGATCGCGAAGTCAGTGGCTGCGCCCGCTCGTGCCGCGCTGTCATCGACAACGGTGAACGGCGCGCGGACCAAGGTCCTGGCGTCTGGTCCGATCGCGCGGCTCGCGCCGCCCGTCAATTACGCGATGCCATCGGTGCCGAAGCCGGAGCAATCGCTAGTGCCGGACGTCGCCCGAGATCGGCCGATGACCACGCTGGAATACGCCTCGACCCTGAGAGCGCCGCTGGGTCTGCTGCGTGTCAGCTCGTCCTACGGGATGCGCATGCATCCCTTAGCCAAGCGCGAGCTGTTTCATCAGGGCATCGATTACGCCTCGCCCCTGGGAACGCCGATCCGCGCCGCCCAGGATGGCCAGATCAAGGAAATGCAGGGCCGCAAGGGCTTCGGCTTCGTCACCCGGATCAGCCACAGCTACGGCGTCGAAACGGTTTATGGCCACATGCTGAAATTCATGCCGGGCCTGAAGCGCGGTTCGGTGGTCCGTCGCGGCGACATCATCGGATTCGTCGGATCGACCGGGCGCTCAACCGGACCGCATCTCCATTTCGAAGTGCTGGCCAATGGCAAGCAGGTCGATCCCCTCCGACTGACCATGGCCTTCGCACCTGATCGCCTGCTGTCTATGCGATGAACGAAGTGGAGTGCTCCTGAACGGAGCGCCTCCATCGTCGGAAAGTATTTTGTTGCCCGTCAGCGCAGTTGGTTATTGCGGCCGACTTGCGGGGGTTTCTGTTCCAGTCGCTCGGCGACTTTTTCGAGACGAGCGACCAGCGTTTCCAGCGCCGCCGCCGGTTGATTTGAAACCGGATGGGCCAGCATGCCGCGGTAGACGACGGTGGCAATGCCTTCAGCTACTTCGTCCGGCGAGAAATCGCCTTCGCCGCGCAAGAAGGCCCAGGTTCGATGTTCGATGCAGCCGTGCAGCATGTCTCGCATCAGAGCGGGCGAGACATCGGCGTGAAACTCGCCCGTGGCGATCGCGTCCTTGCAGATCTGCAGGGTTTCGCGAGTGAAGTGACGGTTCAGTTCGAAAAATGGAGTGCTGCGGTAGTTCGGATCGGGGCGCAGTTCCATCAGCATGAAGCGGCTCAATACCGGTTCACGCTTGATGATCGACAGCGTTCGCCAGGCGACGTGCCGCAGCTTGTTCTGGGTGCCGCTGATGCCATCCAGATGGGAATCGGCGCTGAGCTGCTCGCCGAACCAGAGTTCGGCGACTTTCACCAGCAGGTCGCGCTTGTTCTGGAAGTAGCGGTAGATCGTGCCTTCGACGATGCCGGCCTGACGGGCGATATCGGCGAGCAGGATCTTCTCGTAGCCCTTCTCCGAGATGACTTGTCGAGCTGCGTTGAGGATGTCGGCAGTACGGTCGTCGATCGACAGGCGACTCGCAGATTTGCGGCTTGCATTTTTGGCCATCTAGAGCAATTCCGGGGTTGTTAATGAATTCAGTTTACTTGATTTTATATTTGTAAATATTTGATTTTATTGTTTATTTGAAACAACTAATCTCGCTTAATGAAATTCTGTTGACTTATGTTCAGATTGACGCCTAGTATGGTTCCATATCAT